>CANGVB010000335.1 GCA_947456995.1 Bryobacteraceae bacterium
CTTTACCTGATCCCAGCCCGAAAAGAAATTCCCTTTACCCGACCCCAAAAACGGCCGCTCTCGTGTCCCAGCCAGCTTCAAAACATAGGTAACGACAAACGCGTGCACCGCCGCCTCCCCACTTGCCAAACCCACTCTGCGCAACTTCGTATCTTTCCCAATCGCACCAGCCGCGAAGATCCCTCCGCTAATCGCAAGCAATCCGTAAGAGCCACCAACCCGAGAAAATCTCCGTCCAAAATCCAGTTGTCCCTTGGAGCGCGGCAATCCTTCTGCGATTTCTCGATCCACCGCAATCAACCCCGCTGTCCCCGCTCCAGCCAACACCAGCCAGCCCACTTGCTTCTTGTCCATCCGCAATGGCGAAGTCCAGATCGCCTTCTCGCGGGCAAAGAAACCTCTAGCGGTCTCACCTGCCGTTTGGGCGGGCAACTTCAGCCCAAACGAACTAAGCAGCAATGCAATAACCAAAAATTTCACATATTCACCTTATCGTCTTCCGTGGCAACCCCGCCAGCGTAAGCCGCCCCAACAGCACACACCCAAACGTAAACACCAGCGGCACCGTATAGCTCCCATATACCCCCCACATCAATGACACCAGATAGGGGAACCATGTCTGCCCCACCGTATTCACAGGCATGGCCCAGGCCATCACTCGCCCCATCCCGCGGCTTCCAAACTGATCTGCCGCCAGCAACGGCACCATCAACGAGTCCGCGCTCATCCCCAATCCAAACACCACAGCAAATACATAAGGCATCCCCTCTCTGTCCACAATAAACAAGAGCGGCATCGCCCCGGCCATCAATAGAAACGCGACGCTGATGACATGCCGTTTCGGGTAGCGATCTGCCGTCCAGGCAAAGGCAAATCGCCCGCACGATCCCACTGCCAGCATCAACATCAGCATCCAGCCAAACACTGCATCGAGGCGCGCCTGCTCTACATAACCTGCCTCCTTCAAGATCAACTTCAAATGCTGACTCACCCCCGCCA
Organism: Bryobacteraceae bacterium; assembly: GCA_947456995.1. Taxonomy (GTDB): domain Bacteria; phylum Acidobacteriota; class Terriglobia; order Bryobacterales; family Bryobacteraceae; genus Bryobacter. Next base: position 1,000 of record CANGVB010000335.1, read on the forward strand.
CGCCGCTAATTGCCAGCGTGCTCCCTACGATCAACAGCCAAAACGAACGGTTCCCCAACAACCCCGTCCCTCCCTCCACGACAACACGCTCTGCCGCCGGCACGCTGGGCAAGCCAAACCATGCCACCGGCGATGCCAGCATCGTCAACAACCCGATCCCGATCAGCGCCCCGCGAAACCCAAACTCCGCCGTCAAAGGCCGAGCCACCAGCGCCACCGAAATCGCACCAAACAAACTGATCCCGAAGTAGGCCACCGCCAGCCCGGTCCCCCGGTTCTCTGTGAATACCTGCGTCAGTAGAATCTGATGTGTCAGCGGCCCAGCGAAAATCCATCCCGCCATGTACACCGTCCACAGGCCGTAATAAGCCCACAAGCTGCCATCCATAAAGCCAAACCCGGCAAGCCCCATCCCACAAACCAGAGCCCCGCCCACAATACAGCCACGCGGTGGCAACCGCTTCACCACCAGTGGCCCCAGCACCAGCGTCACCAGCGTCCCAATCGGCAAGCCCAGCAAAGCCTCCGGCCGCCCCCATCCAAAGGCCTGCTCAAAGTAATCGTAGAAGAACGGCATTCCAAAGTACGGAATCCCCACCACCAGCCCCAGAATCAACCCGGAACATATCGCTGCTCCCCACATCAGCGAGTAGCCTCAATCATTGCCCCTCGTGCTACAACCAATTGCGGATCATCAACCACTTCGATCTGGCACGAGGCCAGCATTTCTGGCACCGCCAACCGCCCCACCGTAGCCATTGCCGCCTCCAGATAGCCTCGATACCCAAGAGTCCCGCCATAGAGCCCAATCTTTTCCGGATGCACGAGATTCACCAGCGTCGTCAGCGCCACCCCGAATACCTCACCCGCCTCTCTCACCGCCTCCACGACAACACGATCTCCACTCGCAAGCCCCGCCGCAATCTCCCCCGGCTGCATTCCCAGCTTGCGCAGCAATGCGTAACCTGCCGCATGATCATCCAGCTTTCCATTCATCCCAAACGGCACATAACCGAGTTCTCCGGCAAAGGGCCGAAAACGACGCAACCTCACACCGCCCACCTGCAATGCCGCCGCAATCGCCGTTCCTGCCCCCACTGCCGCAACAGTTGCCTCCGCAGGCATTCCGTCGGCGACCGCAACCAGCGCCGCATCTCCATCATTCAACACCGCTCGAGGCACGATGCCAACTCCATCACGAACCGGATTCCAGCCCGCCAACCTTGGCAAAACATCACAAGCAATCACGGTTGAATCGCTGTCCACCAGCCCAGGGACGGCCATGCCTGCAACCAGATCCCCAGAGCCCAGTTCCTGCATTACTAAATTCAAATTCTCAGCCAACTGGTAAGGTCCAAACTCAAGGCCGGTAGCAAAGCGCCAACTCTTCACCCCAGTAGAACTCCAAGCAACAACCAACATCTTGGTTCCGCCAAGATCAATGCCAATTTTTTGAGTCACCTCACCATTTTCATGCAAACTTGATGGTGATACGATTCCAGCGTGTTCACCGCTACACTTGCACTGCTCGCCGCCCTCGCTGCTGACCTCGAAATCAAAGACCCGAAAGCCGCCGCCAAACTCTTCCCCAAAGACGCCAAGGTCGAGCGTCTCGCCACCGGCATGCAATTCATCGAAGGCCCCATCTGGGTTGCCAAAGACAATCGCCTCATCTTCAGCGACATCCCGGCGAGCGAACTCAAACAGTGGACTCGCGCCAAAGGCGTCGAAGCCTTCCGCAAGCCCACCAACAACACCAACGGCAACACGCTAGACCGTCAGGGCAATCTGCTCAGCGCAGAACACACCGCCCACCGTATCTCTCGCACTCTACCGAACGGCACCATCGAAACCGTTGTCGAGCAGTTCGAAGGCAAAGACCTCAACTCCCCTAACGACGTCGTCGTGCGTAAAGACAATTCCATCTGGTTCACCGACCCCGATTACGGCCTCGGCACTCGCAAGAAGGTCCAGGCCGGCAACTACGTCTATCGCTTTGACCCTAAGACCAAAGAACTCACCCCGGTAGTCAAAGACTTCGACAAGCCCAACGGCCTCTGCTTCTCCAAAGACGAAAAGAAGCTCTACGTTGCAGACTCCGGCAAGCCCCGTCACATCAGAGTCTTCACCGTCTCATCCGACGGCAAGTCTCTCACGGATGGCAAAGTCTTTGCCACAATCGACAAGGGCGGCCCAGACGGCATCCGTTGCGATAAAGCCGGCAACGTCTGGTCCAGCACTGGCGACGGTGCTCAGGTCTTCGATAAAGAGGGCCACCTCATCGCCAGAATTCTCTTGCCCGAAGCCGGTGCCAACGTAGAGCTCGGCAACGGCATGCTCTTCATCACAGCCCGTACCTCGCTCTACGCCATCCCGGTCCGTTAAAACGTCTTGCGAGGCAGCGTATCGATAGCCGGCAGAACAGCCTTCTCAAGCGCCATGCCGATCTCGGCAGACCGCTCATGCAAGAACGCCTTCGCCTTGGCCGACGGGTCTTTGGGATCGTGAATCCGCTCGCCATAGATCACAACATAGGCATTCTTGGCACCCAGCGCCACCTTCACAAAATTCAATTCGATGCGATGCTCTGCCTGCTGCGCAAATGCCACCACCATGTAGTTATAGGGATTCTGTTGTGTGCCCATCGTCCGGGCCATCAACACGTTTCCGCCGTTGGCCTTGTAGTGATCCATCACGCCTTGGGCGAGACGGTCCAGATCCTGCCGTGTTTTGGCATCGGGCCGGTCGAGGATCGTCAACAGGTTGGTCCAGTTGCCAACCGTCTCTTTCCCGCTCGTAAACTCCCACATCGGCGCGGCCTTCTGATTGAAAGAGGCAAGCCCATAGCTACGCCCCAAAAAAGAAACTGGCTCAACAGCAGTCATAACGGATACCCCACTCACTATTGCTAAAGTCAGGACGAATAATCGATTGCGATTCATATTGGTTCCTGACTGATGAGCGATGCTACGACGCCATTTCGATCATGCGATCTCAAAAGCGTACAAACTGATGGTCATCCCCGCCTGATACCCTAATCGTGAGAGACCCATCCGCCCCCGCCACAACCCGGCGCGAAGGCAGCGCAGGCAATGTTAGTGTCCATGGCCCCGCACCTCCCTGATACCTCCCCATTGTTGTCTTCAAATACAAAACCGTGAGCGACCGGCCGCCAGCCCGAAACAACATCGTCACCGGAATTTGCCTGCCTGCCATAAACCGGTGGCCCGCCCACTCCCCCAGCAGCGGTTGCGCCGCATCCACCACTTCACCCTTCCGCGAATAGTCTTCGATCGCATTCTGCCCGAAGTTCAACTGCAGCCGCCCATCGGTGTGCCAGCCAATCCCCACCCGCTGTCCCCCAACAGTCAACACTTGCCCTTCCAGGCTGTATTCCAAGTCAACCAGTGCCGCTGAGCTGTAAGCCACACTACCGTTAGCCCTAAAATCATAAACCGCCCCAATCCCACCCTTGGTCGTTGTGACAGACCTCCACCGGCCCACAATCGGCGAAGCCCCACTCAGAAATGAAGGAATAGCCAGTAGCATCAGTCCGCGTCTGTTCATGTCCCCCTAATCGGCGCCAGCCTCACGAACCTTTACTAAGACAGCAGTAACTCCAGATCCTCCCGCTTCAAATTCCGGATCAACGCATTATCTTCACCCACAATCGCAGCCGCCAGATCCTGCTTCGTCTTTTGCAACTCCAGCACCTTTTCTTCCACCGTATCCCGGGCAATCAACCGGTAAGCAAACACAGCGCGCTTCTGCCCAATCCGGTGCGCCCGGTCCACTGCTTGCGCCTCCACTGCCGGGTTCCACCAAGGGTCGAGTAAAAACACATACTCAGCCTCAGTCAGATTCAGCCCCAATCCTCCCGCCTTCAAACTGATCAAGAACAACTTACATCCCGCATCCGTCTGGAAGCGATCCACACAGGCCTGACGGTCCTTGGTTTTCCCGTCCAGATATTCATACACTACGCCGTCCTGGTCGAGGCGCGAACGCAAGATCTTCAGCATACTCGTGAACTGCGAAAACACCAGCGCCTTGTGCCCCGTCTCCAGCACTTCCCGCAATTGCTCCAGTAGCGCGTCCAGCTTCGCACTAGGCTCCGTCA
>CANGVB010000336.1 GCA_947456995.1 Bryobacteraceae bacterium
CAAGATGGCTCGCGCCTATATGGCTGGCAACTTTGTTCTGGGTGTCATCCCTGCCATTCTCAGTACGATCTTCTTCATGTTCATACAGTTGCCTTATCCGCTTCTGATTGGGCCGTTGAGCGGATTCCTGAGCCTGGTGCCTTATATCGGCTTGCCTCTCGCGCTTGCACCGCCGGTTCTTGCGGCCTTACCTGTTTATGCCAAACTGAGCGGCTCCCTGATCATCGCCAGCGGCGTCGGCACACTGCACCTGTTTGCCCTGAACCTGCTTTATCCGAAAATCGTTGGAGCCAGGGTCCACTTGAACCCACTTGCTGTCACCATCGCACTGATGTTCTGGGGCCTGATCTGGGGCGGCATCGGCCTTGTCCTCGCCGTACCGATCGTTGCTGGAATCAAAGCAGTGTGTGATAACGTGACCTCTTGGAAACCCTACGGGAAACTGCTCGGAGATTAAACAATGAATCGTCGTGAACTGATACTTGCGCTCAGCGCTGCTGGATTACTCGAAGGCAAGGGCCTCGACTGGTCACGCTTCGCCATACTCACCGACGAGTGCGCAGGCTCAGAAGCCGATGCCATCGCCTTCGCTAAACAGTATGGCCTCAAGTGGGTAGAACTTCGCGATACTCCGCGCGCCCAGGACCGCACTCGCAAAAGCGAAACCTACTACCGCATGGAGCCCGAGCGCCTCAAGCAAGTCCGTGCCGACCTCAAAGCTGCTGGCCTCAAAATTAGCTTCCTCAACACCGGCCTTCTCAAGTTTGGCCTCCCCGGCACAGAGCTCAAGATGTCCCGCCCGGAGTCCGCCGAAAACAAGGCCAAACGCGAGGCCCGTCAGGAAGCCCAATACGCCGACCGGATGAAAGACCTCGAACTTGCCATCCGTGCCGCCCATGCGCTGGACGTCTCACAGCTCCGCGTCTTTGCCTTTATCCGCGCCGTAGACGTCCCCGCTATCTGGGATCGCGTTGCGAACGAACTTGGCGAATACGCCCGCGTTGCCGAGAAGGGCGGCGTTACGCTGTTGCTCGAGAACGAGTCCAGTTGCAACGTGGCTACTTCTAAAGAGCTGGCCGACATGACGCTCAAGGTCAACTCCAAAGCTCTTGGAATGAATTGGGATCCTGACAACACCTTCGCCTTCGGCGAAAAAGCCTGGCCCGATGGCTATAAAGCCCTGCCACTGAAGAAGCTCGGCAACGTCCAGATGAAAGCCGGTAATGTCATCGGCCCCCGCAAAATCGACTGGACCTCCATCATCAAAGAACTGAACAAAGACGGCTACAAGGGCTGCATTGGCCTTGAAACCCACATCTTCGACGGCACTCTGATCGAAAAAGCCCATCTCTGCATGAAGGAAATCAAGACCTACTTCGGCGTCAGCACTTAGATGTCTTTACACTGGTAGGTAATGCACGATCTGCAATTGTTCCGAGGCCACCTCGACCAGACGGCCGAGCGCCTCGCCAGCCGCAAGTTTGAACTCAATAAAGACGCCTTCCGCGCCATCGACGTCCGTCGTCGCGAAGCACTCACCGAAGTTGAAACCCTGAAGGCCGAGCGTAACGAGCGCTCCAAAGACATCGGTGCCCGCAAGAAGGCCGGCGAGGACACAACCGAACTCCAGGCCAGCGTCCGCGCCATCGGCGATCGCATCATCGAACTCGAAAAAGGCTCGGAGCAGCTGGACACCGAATTCCAGGATCTTTTGAAGGGTATCCCCAACCTTCCTCACGAAAGTGTGCCGCTGGGTGCCAGTGCTGACGACAACGTCGAAGTGCGCCGTGAAGGTACGCCTGCCGTGATGGATTTTGAAGCCAAGCCCCACTGGGATTTGGGCGTTGATCTTGGCATCCTCGATTTCGAACGTGCTGCCAAAGTCACCGGAGCGCGCTTTGCCGTTTACTTCGGCCAGGGTGCCAAACTCGAACGCGCCCTGATTAACTTCATGCTCGACACCCACACCGGCGAGCATGGCTATATGGAGACGCTGCCGCCCTTCCTGGTGAACAGCGACAGTCTCTTCGGCACCGGCCAGCTCCCCAAATTTGCCGATGACCTTTTCAAGTGCGAAGGCTTCGACTTCTGGCTTGCTCCTACGGCCGAAGTCCCGGTAACCAATCTGCTTCGCGACGAAACCCTCGACCTTGAAAAGCTCCCCATCAAGCTCTGCGCCTACACCCCCTGCTTCCGCAGCGAGGCGGGCTCGCATGGGCGCGACGTCCGTGGCATCATCCGGCAGCACCAGTTCCAGAAGGTAGAGCTGGTTAAGTTCGTCCATCCCGACAACAGCTACGCCGAACTCGACGCGCTCACCCACGACGCAGAAAATATCCTGCGCAAGCTGGGCCTGCCCTTCCGCACCATGGCTCTCTGCACTGGCGACATGGGCTTCTCCAGCGCCAAGACCTACGACATCGAAGTATGGCTGCCCGGGCAGAATACTTACAAAGAGATCTCAAGCTGCTCGAATTTTGAGGCCTTCCAGGCCCGCCGCGCTGGCATCCGCTTCCGTGGCGCAAAGAAGAGCGAATACCTGCACACTCTCAACGGCAGCGGGCTGGCTGTCGGGCGTACGTGGGTTGCGATTGTAGAGAACTACCAACAGAAGGATGGCAGCGTTCTCATCCCTGAGGCCCTCCGCCCCTACCTCAATGCCGAAGTGATCACTAAACAAGGCTTGCTCGCCTAAAACCCCTCAATCCTCAATCTCCCCACCCCAAACGCATCCTTTCCCCGAAGGATGCGTTTTTTTGTTTTCTGCTCCCCATTCGCACGCCTTTTATAATCTTTACATTATCGTCTTGTAATTTTTACTAATTAGTCAATGAAGAAATCGAAAAGTGTCAATTTCATAACTATGTGCTAATATTCCTACAAAACCCCACTTATAGGTGGGTACATGTACGACCACTAAGGTCGTAAGGGAAAGGGTAGATCATTGAAATGAGAATACAAGGACCCCGTTTTCGGGCATCATTCTTCTTGCAAACACTAGTTCTGCTACTTGCATGCGTTCTCGGCATGTACGGGCAGGAAAACTACGGAACCGTCTCAGGCCTCGTTGCGGACCCCACCGGGGCCAGCGTTGCCGGAGCAAAACTCGAGTTGACCAGCGCATCTCTCCCGCGGCCGCTCGAAGCCAAAAGCGACGAACAGGGCAAATTTTTCTTCCTACGCGTGCCCTCTGGCACCTACAGCCTTGCCATCAGCAAAGATGGCTTCTCCCGCTACACCCAACGCAATCTTGTTGTGAACCTGGGTTCAGCCGTCAACATCACCGCATCGCTTAAGGTCGGCGCGGTGAGCGAAGTGATCGAAGTCAGCGAATCGGCCGTCTCTCTCGACCCGACCTCCGCTCAAACTTCCACCAATATCAGCTCAACTTCTTTCGACTATTTGCCCAAGGGCAGAAACTTCCACACCCTTCTTGGCATGGCGCCAGGCGTGCGGCAGGAAGTTAAGAACGGCAACGCCGGCGTGGGTGGCTTCCAGGTGGACGGTGCTTCCGGTTCTGAAAACGCCTTCCTCATCGATGGCGTCGACACCTCTGACGTTCGCCGCGGCTCCCTCCGTGCCCAGAACTCGATCCCCTTCGAGTTCATTCAGGAAATTCAGATCAAGAGCTCGGGCTTTGGTGCTGAATTCGGTGGGGCCACCGGTGGCGTTATCAACGTCGTCACCAAGGGTGGAGCCAATGAATTTCATGGCTTCCTCCAGGGTCAGTTCACCAACAATCAGCTCAACCCGCGTCCTCGCGGATACTGGCAGCGCTCGCCGCTAAGCGCCAACGCAGCCGACTTCTTCTCTCCCAAAGAAGACACCTACCGCTCGCTGTATCCCGGTGTCGACTTCTCTGGCCCAATCATCAAGAATCGCCTTTTCTTCCGCACCAGCTACATGCCAGAGCTCACCCGTCGCGAACGCAACATCGCCTATGCCTCGGGCGGCCGCTCTTTCAGCCGCGAAGACATCACGCACTACATGCTGAACCGGGTCGATTACAGCCCTCTGGCCAACCTGCAGATCTATAGCTCGTGGGTCTGGAGCCCTCTGCGTCAGCAGGGCAGCCTTCCTAACCCCGACATTCGCGTAGCCGCACCCTCCAACGATCTCAGCGTTTTGGGTGGCTTCCAGCCCGCTCAGACCGCAACCATCGGCGCAAACTACTCGCTTACCAGCCGCTGGCTCGTCAGTGGCCGCTGGGGCTACAAGTATCAGAACGATAAGGTCGGCAACTATGGCCTCCCTGGCAACCCGTTCATCTCCTATGTAACGGCTTCATCGGCCTCGCCCCTGCCTGTACCTGCTGCTTATGCTGGTGCCAACGGCTTCACCAACATCTCCAGCAACCTGCTCACCAAGAAGGACATCACTTCCCGCAGGAATCTTTACCTCGACTCAAGCTACATCGCCAACCTCTTTGGCCAGCAGCATATCCTCAAGTTCGGCTATGCCAACGCTCGTGTTTCCAACGACGTCGAAACCCTCTATCCCAATGGCCGCTTCCAGGTTTATTGGGGTGATCGTTTCACCCGTGGCAGCATCAGCAATCAGACCGGTGCTTACGGTTACTACATCTGGCAGGACGGCGTCCGTAACCTTGGCAACGTCCACAGCAACAACCAGGGCTTCTACCTGCAAGACCAGTGGCAGCTCCGCAAGAACCTCACCATCAACCTCGGTGTTCGTTTCGAAAACGAATTCCTGCCTCCCTACAAGGCTGAAGTCAATGGCCGCAAGGTGCAGGATCCCGTCCGCTTCAACTGGGGCGACAAGATTGCTCCACGCCTTGGCGTAGCCTGGGATCTCTTCGGCGACGGTAAGTGGAAAGTTGCCGGCAGCTTCGGCATCTACTACGACGTTCTCCGGTATGAACTTGCCCGCGGCAGCTTCGGCGGCGACTTCTGGGTCAGCAACGTTTACAAGCTGGACAACCCGAACGTCTTCGCACTCGGCCTCACCACGCCCGGCGCTGGTGGCCCTGCCATCACCCGTTATGACAACCGTACTTTGCCCATCAACTCTGCTGGCGAAATCGAAGGCATCGATCCCAACATCAAGCCCTACACCTCGCGCGAGTTCACGGCAAGCGTAGCTCACCAGATCTCAGAG
>CANGVB010000337.1 GCA_947456995.1 Bryobacteraceae bacterium
CAAGAACTGGACGCAGGCGCGGGCCAATACGCCTGACGCCGTTTCAGGCAATGAACTGGCTACCTTCCTGCTTGGCGCGCCTACAAACGCCAGTGTTGATCGCGGAATCGATACCGCTTTCACCAATCGCTACTACGCAATCTTTGTGCAGGATGACTGGAAGCTGAGTCAGCGGCTTACGCTGAATCTTGGCCTTCGCTGGGATTATGAGTCACCGTTGATGGAACGTTATGACCGCATGCTTCGTGGCTTCAACTTTGATGCGCCGAGTGCGATTACAGCACCGGGCTTGAACCTGAAGGGTGGCGTGCAGTTTGCGGCGCAGAGTGGCAACCCCCGCAACTCCTTCAATCGCGATCGCAACAATATTCAGCCGCGCGTCGGACTGGCCTTCAAGCTGGCTCCGAAGTGGATTCTGCGTGGTGGTTATGGGCTCTACTATCTGGGCCAGAACGAGTCTGGAGCAACGCAGGGATTTAGCCGGGCCACCAGCGCAATTACATCTACCGACGGCAATTTGACTCCTGCTGTAAACCTCACGAACGCGTTCTCAAACCTGCCTGGCGGACGCTTGCTTGCGCCGATCGGGAACTCACTGGGAGCGGCAAGCTTCCTTGGTGAAGGCATCAACATCAACTACCTTGACCGGACCCTGCCTGCTTCGCATCAGTATTCGGTAGACGTACAGCATGAACTGCCGGGCAACCTGCTGGCCGAGATTGGCTATGTCGGAAACCTGTCGCGTGGTCTTCCTGTGAATACGAATATCAACGTGATTCCGGGTGCGGAGATGGGGCGCCGTTTGCCTAGTGGAGCGCTGGATACTGGCTATTACACAGCTCAGGTACCCAACCCGCTGCGTGGACTGATTCCGAATAATGCATCGAAGAACGGTGCGACGATTGCCCGTCAGGAATTGCTCTTGCCTTACCCGCAATATGGAGCATTCAACTACAACAACCTGTCGATTGGGAGCCAGCGCTACGACGGCCTGCAGGCAAAACTAACCAAGCGCTATTCGCGAGGCATTGTGTTCAATGCAAGCTATTCATGGATCAAAGTGAGAGAGCAGGTGTCGCTGTTGCGGCCTCAGGATTACAGCTATTCGAGCCCTACTTCTACTCCGCTTGAGGATCGCTCCGGCGGGCAGATCGACATTCCGCACAAGTTTGCCATTGCTGGTGTTTGGGATCTGCCGGTGGGCCGGGGGCAACACTTCGGCGGTAATGTCAACCGGCTGGCTGACCTGGCAATTGGCGGCTGGCAGTTGAACTTCAATGTCGCCTATCAGAGTGGCTGGACGGCAGACTTCCCCAATGCCAAGCCAGCCAAGGACGGTTCGGCAAAACTCGATTCACCCAATTTGTTCACGCAGTACTTTGACACCACGCTTTGGAATGATTCGACCGGGCGACGGGTGCCGGCACTCACCAACTTTGAATTGCGTGACTTCCCGACGAGGTTCAACGATGTTCGCGTTCCTGGCTATCGTAATGTGGACGCCTCGCTGGCCAAGTTTTTCCCGATCACCGAGAAGGTGCGGATGCAGTTCCGCTTTGAGATGGTGAATGCGTTCAACCGGCCGTGGTTCTCGAATTTCGCTTCTGGCGCGCTAGATGTAACCAGCGCTCGCTTTGGCCAGCTCGACCCGACACAACGCAACCTGCCAAGATTCATCAAACTGGCACTCAACATGTCGTGGTAGCTGTGATAATCTCAAGCCGCATGACACGTCGAGGACTTCTCCCCACTCTGGCCGCCCCTTTGGTTGCGGCTGCACAAACTGTGAATCGCGATTACTCGGGCAAGACACCCATCCGTTATCCGGAGCCGGATGTCGTATCGCTCGATCCACGCTTTGACAAAGTGAAGATCGGCAACACAACCATACAGAGGTTGGCTACCGGATTCCTGTGGGCTGAAGGCCCGGCCTGGCACGGTGGTGGCAAGTATCTGGTGTGGAGCGATATCCCGAATGACAAGCAATATCGCTGGATCGAAGACGATGGGCATGTGAGTGTGATCCATCAGCCGGCTGGATACTCGAACGGGAATACGTTTGATTATCAGGGACGACAGATCTCCTGTGAGCATGGCAACCGGCGGGTGTTGCGTTATGAGCTCGATGGGACGACTAGCGTGCTGGCCGACAAGTTTGAGGGCAAGCCGTTTAATGCGCCCAACGACGCAGTGGTACACCCGGATGGCGGGATCTGGTTTACTGACCCCGGCTATGGAAGCCTCGGCAATTATGAAGGGCACCAGGGCGAGTTGCTGCTCAAAGAAGCGGTGTACCGGATTGACCCAACGACGAAGAAGATCGAGAAAGTAACCGATGAGATCTTTAAGCCCAATGGCTTGTGTTTCTCACCGGATTACAAGAAGCTGTATATCGCCGATACCGGCGCTACTCACTATCCAAAGGCACCGCGCAACATCAAGGTTTGGGATGTGGCAGACGCGAAGTCGCTCAAGGGTGGCAAGGAATTTTGCTCGATGGGCAAGGGCCTCGCCGACGGGATTCGAGCCGACGCCAACGGCAACATCTATGCGGCTGCGGGCTGGGTTGGTGCCGGTTACGATGGCGTGCAAATCTTTGCTCCAGATGGCAAAATGATCGGCCAGATCCATCTACCTGAGATCTGCGCCAACGTCTGTTTTGGCGGGACACGGCGGAATCGATTGTTTATGTGCGGGAGCCAATCCATGTACGCGGTGTATCTCGAAACACGCGGCGCACATATCTGCTGAACTTTACATAATCTTTACCCCATTGACACCCATCTTTTACGGTTATATGCTAGCGGCAATTTGTCTCTATTGACGGGGGCAATGCTCATCGTATTGAGCAATCTAAAAGGGGGTAATCCCAATGCAGCATCGTTCGCTGTGCAACTTAGTATTGCGCTCAGTCCTGGCAGCATCGCTATTCAGCTTTGCTGCCTTTGGCCAGCAGTCATCCGGTTCGATCCGAGGCGTCGTCAAGGACGCACAAGGTGCGACCGTACCCGGGGCCAAAGTCATTCTTATCGATGTCGCGCAAGGCGACAATCGAGACCTAACCACCAACAACGAAGGCGTCTTCTTCTTTAATCCGTTGAAGCCCTCGCTGTACAAAATCCAAGTCGAAGCAAGTGGGTTTAAGAAATATGAACGAAGCGAGATTCGCGTTTCTGCCAATGACCGCCTGGATCTCCCAGACATCCTGTTGTCACTGGGTGCAATTACCGATTCGATTACGGTTGAAGCTTCCGGTGTCATCCTGCAGACTCGTGGTGCTGAAAAGGGCGGTGTATTGACGGGCAATCAGGTGATTAACCTGGCACTCAATGGCCGTTCGTTTTTGGACCTTACTCGCACGGTGCCGGGCGTTGTGCCCACTGGTGGCATCGGCGGATCGGTAAACGGAAACCGCAACAATCAGAACAACCTGATGGTGGACGGAATCACGAATATCGATACGGGGTCCAATGGCGGACAGCTGGCGACGATGAACATCGATCAGATTGCTGAATTCAAGATGTTGACGAATTCACAGCCTGCTGAATATGGCCGTTCTTCTGGTGCGGCGATTTCGGTAGTTACCAAGTCTGGTACGCGCGATCTGCATGGCACTGGATACATCTTCCACCGCCACGAAGGATTGAATGCCAATAACTGGCGCAACAATTTGGAAGGCCGCCAGCGGCAGCTCTTTCGCGACAAGACGGGTGGATTTAATTTGGGTGGGCCTGCTTATATTCCGAAACTGAACCCGAATCGCGACAAGCTCTTTTTCTTTGTTGGGATCGAATGGCAGAGCCGGTTGCAGCCGAATGATCTGCGTAGTGTGACGGTGCCAACGGTGGCACAGCGTAACGGCAACTTTGCCGGAACCACCCTAGGTGATGGAACCCCGATTTTTATCCGCGACCCTCTGAGCACTGCGGCTTGCGATCAGCGGCAAGGCGGTGGAGGCTGCTTTGCCAACAACATGATTCCCGCCAGCCGTATCAATCCGGATGGGCAGAAGATCTTAAATTTCTACCCAACTCCGAACGTACCCATTGACCCTCAATTCAACTATCAGACTCAGCTCTCGGGCCAGTTGCCGCGTCGTGAAAACATCTACCGCGGCGACTACAACATCAACGATAAGTGGCGTTTTTATTCGCGCTTCATCAAGACCAGGTCTGAAGAAGACCGGCCTTACGGCCAGTGGAATGCCGACTACAACATCCCATTTGGCCCGATGAACTTTGGAAACCCAGGCTGGAGTTGGGTAAACAACCTTACGACGACAGTGAATCCGACCTTGACCAATGAATTCATCTTCGGTTCGTCGAAGAACGTTTTGAATATCGACCCTGTAGATCAGGCCTTTGACCGCGGTAAGCTCGGCTTGTCCTACAAGATGCCTTTTAGTGGCGACACGCTGAACCTGGTGCAGAACTGGCGATTTGGCGGCGTGCCCAACGCTCCGTTTACGAACTTCCTCGGAACCCCCTTCCGCAACTTCAACCACACCTACGACATCACCGATAACGTAACCAAGGTACTTGGTTCGCACACGATGAAGTTTGGCATCTACCTTCACAAGAGCCTCAAGGATCAAACAGCTTTCACCTCAGTCAACGGTGATGTCTGGTTCGACAACAACACACAGAATCCTGGCGATACCAACTGGGCTTTCTCCAACGCTCTGCTCGGCAACTTTGACCGTCTGGCACAGTCGGACAGGGCGCTCAACGGGCAGTACCGGTCCTGGAACATCGAATGGTTTGCTCAGGACAACTGGCGTGTAAACAAGAAGCTGACGCTGGACTACGGCATTCGCTTCTACATCATCCAGCCGCAGTATGATGCGGGAGGAAACACCTCATCGTTTAACCCTGCGCTTTATGACAATGCCAGCCGGGCTCAGTTGATACAGCCTGTGCGGATCAATGGCGTAAACCAGGGCGTAAACCCGATTACCGGACAGACCGTGCCGAATGCGTTGGTCGGATCGATCATCAACACGGGGAGAGGATTCGTAAATGGTCTTTATGCCAACGGCATGGGATTGTCGAATTCGAGTTCATACCCGAGAGGCTTGATCGACAGCCGTGGCGTGCACTATGCTCCTCGTCTTG
>CANGVB010000338.1 GCA_947456995.1 Bryobacteraceae bacterium
GGTCGCTGCTGTAACGAACGATGTAGGAGCGATGGCCTGGCAGGGAGCCGGTATGGAAGAGGGTGGCAGAGTTGCCGACGGGCCTGACGTTGAAGCCGAGGCCATAGAAGGTGGGGGTGCCGACGCTGACGGGAGCTTCTGGACGCTTGATCAGCTCGGCAAAGGCGGCTGAAGAGATGAGTTTATCCGGGCGATCCTGATCGATGCGGGAGAGGATGCGGGCGAGGTCTGGCATGGAGGAGACCCAGGTGCCGGCGCCTTCGAGGCCTTCCAGAAAGATGCTGCCGTAAGGGCGTTCTACCATTCCTTCGCCAGGGAAGACGCTGTTTACGAGGGCGTCGCCGGTGAACATGTGATAGCGGACTTCTCCGGGGGCGCGCTCGGATAGCCTGGTCTTTGCGATACGCATGCGAGTGACACCGAGGGGGGCAAAGATTTCATCCTTCATGAATTGCTCGTAGGATTTGCCGGAGACCTTGGCGATGATGCGGCTGAGTGCCGTGAAGCCCACATTGGAGTAGGAGTAATCGGTACCTGGTGCGGAGGTAGCGGGAATCGAAAGGGCATTACGGACGAGAAACTCTGCTGCGGCAGGACTGGGCACATTGAAGGCTTGTGCGGCCTGAGTGGCTACGGGCGGGGTGGTTGGGTCGCCTGTAAGGTTGGCGGCAAGGCCAGATACATGCTGCAGGAGTTGACGTACGGTGACCTGCGAGTAACGAGGATCAGCGGTCTTGCCGGGAGGTGGAGTGAAGTCTGTGAGGATTTGCGAGAAGGCTCTGTCGTCGAGGCGTAACTTGCCTTGATCGAGAAGCTTCAAGATGCCTAGCGATGTGAGTGGCTTAGAAACTGAGGCAATGCGGAACAGGGAGTCGGGATTGACTGGGGTGGTTTGCCCTCTGTCGGTGACGCCAAAGCCGCGGGCGTAGACGAGGCGGCCCTTGTAGGCAACTGCGACGGCGGCACCTGGGATGTTGTATTTAGTGAGGAGCCCGGTTGTGACGGTATCGAGTTCGGCCAGTTCAGGTACGGCGGTTCCGGTTTGAGCTTGTAAGAGGGAGGCGCAGAGTGCGGCAGAGGCAAGGAAGACCCTGTTCAATTTCATCTAGGAGATGATATCGAAAAACACAAAGACTGGTTAGAGTCGCTGGGCGACGGGGATGCAGGCGCGGAGGGCGGTGTGGGTTTCTGAGAAGCTGCAGACTTTGTTGTCGGTGAGGCCGGCGGCTTTGATGGCTTCGAGGACCTGGGCCTGGGTGATGTGCTTTTGGCCCTTGGGATAGATGACCCAGATTGCGCCTTTGGGGATCATGTATTTCTTGAGAGGGTCGAGGCGTTTGAGCTGGCCTTCGGATTCTACTCCTAAGAAGATCAGGTCTGATTCTTTGGCGGCTCGGTGCTGGGCGGGGTTGGCTACTTGAGGGAGGATTTCGCGCAGGAAGTTGGGGTCCCGAACCCCGAGTAGTGAGACTCGGGATTCGGGTTTGACGCCCAGCTTTTGCAGCAGATCAGACAATGGAGTTCAGCAGGGCGATGGCGCCTTTGACGTTCTCGGTCCAGATCTCGGGGGTGGTGCCTTCGCGTTCGATGACGAGGGGGCCGGTGTAGCCGATTTCCTTAAGCTTGGCGATGTAGCTGGGCATGCCGACGCTTCCCTGCCCTAGCGGCTTCTCGGTGCCGAGCTGGCCGGGGGCGGTGGGCCATTCGCCGTCCTTTACGTGGACGCTGCGGATGTGGCCTTTGAGGACTTCCATCGCTTCCACCGGATCGGAGGTGCCGTAGAGGATCATGTTCGCCGGATCGAAGTTGATGGCGAGGTTGGGCTTGCCGGTGTCTTTGAGGAAATCGAGGAGGACGTGGGCTGGCTCCTGGCCGGTTTCGAGGTGGAAGAATTGGCCGTTCTTGGCGCAATGATCACAAATGCGGCGCACCATGGCCTGGACTTCGATGTAGTTTTCGTTGGTCTTGTCGTGGGGGACAAAACCGACGTGGCAGGCGAAGACGGGGATGCCGGCTTCTTTGCCGAAGTCTGAGAGGGCGAGGGTGCGGCCTTCGCGGATGAGGCGGGTGGCCGGGGGGATGAAGCCGACGGTGCGCTCGACGGTGGGGATGTCGGCGTAGTCTTCGCCATCGTAGGCAGCGACTACGGCGAGCAGGGTGAAGTCTTCGGCTTCAGCGGCGGTCTTCCATTCAGCGGCCTTGCCGATATAGCGGAATTCGCCTGAGCAGCCGAGTTGGGCGCAGTTGAGGCCGAGGGCCTTGATGGCCTGGATTTGCTCGCGAGCGGGCTTGTCGTTTTGTGCCCAGAAGATGACTCCGAGCTCTAGTGGTTTTAGGGTTGGCATGATAATTTTTCTCCTTGACGAGTGCGGGATTCGAGTAAGAGGTGAGCGAGAGAGACGGCCTGGGCGGAGTGCTCTGGCAGGCAGCGGGTGGGCTCAAGGTTGTTGGTGGCGCAATCGATGAAGTAGGCGATTTCTTCGCGGTAGGCGTCGATGGGGGCAGGAGGCGCCAGCTCTTTGGCGGCTTCGCCTGCGACGTAGAGAGTGGGGTTGGGCTGGGCGGAGTGGAAGTCGATGGTGCCGTTTTCGGCGACGAGGGTGAATTCCATCGAGAAGGGGAATGCGCCGTGGTGCCAGCCGCCAGCGATATTGACGGTGAAGTTGGGGTAGAAGAGGTTGGCGTTGATGACGTCGATCTGGTTGGCCAGATCTTCGTGGCCCGTGGCTTCGATGTGGGTGGGCTGGCCGAAGAGGTAGAGGGCCATGTCGATGTCGTGGATCAGGAGATCGAAGACGCCTCCGCCGGACTGGGCTTTGTCTTTGAGCCAGGGGCCCCAGCCGGGTGCGGCACAGCGGCGGCGGAAGGTGGCGGTGCGGACAGCACCCGAATCGTTGAGGAAGGTCTTGAGGGCGTCGTAGGCGGGGAAGAAGCGAAGCACCTGGGCGGCCATGAGGAGCTTGCCGGCTTGCTTGGCGGCGGCGAGCATGCGGTCGCAGGCGGCGCGGTCGAGGCCCATGGGCTTTTCTACGAGGACATGTTTGCCGGCCTGGAGGGCCCTGATGGTGAAGGATTCGTGGAGGGCGGTGGGGAGACAGAGATCGACAGCGTCGATACTCGGGTCGGCGAGGACTTCGTCGAAGGTGGAGAAGGTGCTGAGGTTTGAGAAGTCGAGGGCGGCTTCGGTGGTGGCGAGGTTGCCGGAGACTTTGGAGAGGTCGCCCTTGAGTTTTTCTGGGTCGCGGGAGACGACTGCGAGTTGGAGATTGGGTATGGTGAGGGCGGCTTTGACGTGGGTAGCGCCCATAAAGCCTAAGCCGACGATGGCGAGTTTCATGTGAAAAACTCAGGGTATCAGAGAGTGGGTCAGAGGTCTTTTGATTCAGCGCTTAAAGTAGTGGGCGGATTCCCTGGCGATTGCCAAAGAATCCGCTCCAAGTGGAGGGGGTCACAATCGTTTCGCGCTGGAGGTGCTAGCGATTGCGGAGGAGACCCTCCAAACTGTTTACTTTTCTTCGGCTCGTCGGGATTCTTCTTCGACGAGGAGGAGGAAAGCGCTTTTTGCATCGCGATCTTTGGCGAGTGAATTGTTGCGCCATTCTCTGAGCGCGAGGAGGACTAAGCCAACGGCGACCAGTGTTGCGGTGAGCTTTTCGGATGGATCAAGGTCAGCGATGGTTGTGGCCAAGAAAGGGCGAGACAAAACCGGGGAGATTAAGGATTGGAACCACATATGGGGTTGCATCCGTAAAACGACTTAGAAAGTTACAGATTTGGCGCAGATTTTTTTAGATTGTCTTCGATCCAGGTGCGGACGACTTCAGATTGCCTGGCATCGGGGGAAGCATCGGCGGCCTGTTGAGCGAGGCGTGCGGCGTTTTCGAGGTTGCCGGATTTGAGATAAAGCTCGGCCAGATCGAGCGCGGCATCCGAGATGTCGGTGTGTTTTGCCGGGAGTTTGCGGCGAGAGGTTTCGAGTACTTGAACGAGAAGGGGCTCGGCTTTGGTAAAGGCAGACTGGCTCAGGTAAAGGCCGGCAAGTTCTGACATTACATCGAGGGAAGTGTCGTGGTCTGCACCGAGGCCTCGAATTTGGAGGGGCAGGAGTTCTGTGTAGAGGGTCTGAGCGGCTGTATGGTTCTCGAGACCGAGGAGGGCTTTACCAAGCCCTCGGAGGGAATCGAGTGTGGCGGGATGCGCTGGCCCCTGGACGCGGCGCTGAACGTCGATGAGTTGGCGGAAGAGAGTTTCTGCCTGGGCAAATTTGGATTGGCGGTTGTAGGTGGCGGCGAGGGCGCTGGTGGTGACCAAGGTGGACGGGTGTTCGGGGCCAAGTTGTTTACGCCGGAGGTCGAGAGTTTTGATGTAAAGTTCCTCGGCCTGGGGATATTTGCGCTGCCGGACGTAGCTGGTGGCGAGGTTCATCATAGTGATGAGGGTAGTGGGATTAGACGGACCGAGGGTCCTGGTTTTGAGATCGAGGGTTTCGGCATAAAGGGCTTGTGCCTGAGCGAAGCGGCCGAGCTCCATGTAGTTATTGGCAAGGCTATTCATGAAGACCTGGGTGATTGCACCTTCGAGGCCAAAGACACGGCGACAGATTTCAACGGCGCGGGTGTTACGGCGTTCGGCCTCTTCGCTGCGGCCCAGCCGGGCCAGGATGATTGTGTAGGTGGTGGTGGCACGCAAGGTGTCTGGGTGTTCGGGGCCGAGTTTTGCGGTGAGGATAGCGATGGCTTTTTCGCTGAGAGGATATGCGAGGTCAAGAGCGCCCCGGGTGGTGTATGAGCTGACCAGCTTGTCGAGTGCTTCGACGGTATCGGGATGATTGGTGCCGATTTTGTTTGAAACGAGTTCGTAAGTGGAAAGGCGGATTTGTTCTGAAGCTTTGGCTTTACCCTGACGTTCATAGACATCGCCGAGTGACTGCATGAGGGCCAGAGTGGTGGGATGCGATGCCCCGAGCGAGCGGCGGGCGAGGGAGAGGCCATCAATGAGGGCTGACTCTGCTTCAGGTAGTTTGCCCTGACTGTAGATCGTGGTGCACTTTTGATTCAGAGCCGAAAGGGTAGCCGGGGCGGCGGGGCCCAGGTGGCGAAGGAACAAATCA
>CANGVB010000339.1 GCA_947456995.1 Bryobacteraceae bacterium
AAAACGTCTCCCCATTGGCTTCGGTGCCTCCATTGAAGTGGAAGGTCAGGCCCTCGCCGGGAAGGGCCAGTTAAGCGAGGCGATTGCATTTCTTACGCGCGAAGAGAAAACCTATCACAACACTTCTATTCGCACGAGAATTCAAAAGAACATCAACCTGCTTTCACTCGAAGGCAAGCGCGCACCCGCACTTGAAATCAAGGATTTTGTTGGTGCGCTCAAGCCGCAAACGCTGGCCAGCCTCAAAGGCAAGCCCGTGCTGCTCTTCTTCTGGGCTCACTGGTGTGGTGATTGCAAGGCACAGGCCCCGATCCTGGCTGATCTGGCTGCGAAGTATGGCGCAAAAGGCCTCACTATCGTTGGCCCCACCCAACACTACGGCTACATCAATGGTGGCGATGACGCAGCACCAGCAGTCGAAAAGCCTTACATTGCTGGAATCTACGAAAAGTTCTACAAGAACATCCCGGGCATGACCGCCCCGCTGAGCGAAGAGAACTTCCGCGTCTACGGCTCATCCACCACTCCCACACTCGTCTTGATCGACAAGGCGGGCATCGTGCGTCTCTACAATCCGGGCAAGCTTACGGCAGAACAACTCAGTGCAAAGATAGAGCCCCTGCTCTAGTTATTCCCCTTCGTAAGGGAAGCGGCGCACCGCCTGCATGCACTCAGACAAGGCCTTCAGCATCGATCCACCCCAGCCACAAGGCGTAAACGGAATCGTCTTCTGATTGGTCTGCTTATCTGCCTGGGCAAAGAACTTCATTGTGGGCTCCTGCGGGCTCACAAACTCTTTCACAGTGATCAGGAATTCAATCTCGCGGTCGCCTTGGACTTTCACCATCGAGAAATGATGCACCATTGCAAATCGTTCTGTCTTATCCGCGTGCGCAAACTGCCATTCAGCCAAAGTAGTTCTCCTGTTTTTCCGGGCGTGAACTGAGAGTATATCTCAGAGATACGGAATACCGTCTAGACGTAATCGTCCTGCGGCAGATCGCCCATGTCTTCGGCGAGGTTCCCGAACTTGGTGAACTTATGAATAAATGCGAGATCCACTTTCCCGATAGGCCCATTACGCTGCTTGGAAATGATCAGCTCGGCGCGGCCTTTTAAGTCCTCGCGATCAGGCTTGTACACTTCTTCGCGAAACAGGAAGCACACCATGTCGGCGTCCTGCTCGATCGAACCCGATTCGCGCAAGTCGCTTAGCTGCGGCCGGTGATCGCCAGGGCGGGTTTCCGGGCCACGGCTCAACTGGCTTAAGCCCACAATCGGCACACGCAGTTCTTTGCTTAACAACTTCATGCCACGCGAGATCGAGCTTACTTCCTGCGTACGGCTATCGTGATTGCCGCGCGCTTGCATCAGTTGCAGGTAGTCGATGATCACCAGCCCCAAGCCACGCTCGGCCTGCACGCGCCGCAGCTTGGCATGGATGTCCATCATGTTCACACCAGGAGAATCATCCAGGTACAAAGGTGCATCCATCAAGTCGGTCGCCGCAACAGCCAGTTGCCGCCGCTCATCGTCATTCAAGAAGCCTGTGCGGAAACGATGCTGGTCAACACGCGCCGCTGCGCAAATCATACGGGTCAGCAGGCTCTCTTTCGACATTTCGAGCGAGAACACGGCTACCGGCTTGTTCACTCGCGGCCCGCAAACATGCGACGCAATATTCAAAGCAAACGCCGTCTTGCCCATGGCAGGACGAGCAGCAATGATGATCAGCTCACCTTCGCGGAAGCCACCCGTCATCTCATCAAACTTGCTGAAGCCCGTCGACACACCCTTGATGCGGCTCGATGGGTCGAGAAACTGATCGAGGCCAATCTCATCGATAATTTCTGACGGGCGCGACAGCGTGTTCTTGGCCTTGGAAGCGCCAATATTGAGGAAGGACTCTTCGGCCTCCGCCAGAATATGATCGGCCTCATCCACTCCAAGAAAGGCCTTGTCCATCACGCTTTGTGCCGTGTAGATGACCTTGCGTAGAGTCGCCTTTTCTTTGACGATCTTGACGTAGCCGAAGACGTTGAGCGACTGCGGGATGCCTTCGTCGAGGCTCATCAGGTAGCTCAGGCCACCGGCACTCTCAAGCTCGGAGTGACGCATCAATTCATTGGCCAGCGCCACGCGGTCAATCCGCTCACCACGCTCAGCCAAAGCAGACATTCGCTGAAAGACTCGGCGATGAGACTCCAGGCTGAAGTCCTCAGCCGTCAGTTCACCACCAACAAGAGGGAAGCAGTCCGGGTCGACGAGAACAGCGCCCAGCGTCAGACGCTCGGCTTCGAGATTTGCGGGTAGGCCTTTTTGAAAGGCGATGTCTTGAACGTTCATCGCTTACAGCCTTAGTATGGCGCTTCTGCCCTGTTGAAGGCTTGTGGAAAAGCCGTGATTTTCCTGTGCTTATTTATTTCAAACTGATGCTGTGCGTATCAAGCGTAGACCCAATCGCCTGCTCGAGCCGTGCAATCGCCTTATTGAAATCCAGACGCGCCACCAGACTCCGGCGCTGCGAATCAGCATACTCGTTCTGCCGGGTCAGCACCAGAAAATTCGTGCTCTCACCGGTCTCAAACAGACGTTGCTCGCTATCCAGTTTCTCTTTCGCCGCCTTTACACTCGCCTCAGCGGCAATGATGCGCTGCTCTGAAGTTCGCAGAGACTGCATCGAGTTGCGCACCTCGGCTTCGATAATCTGCTCAGCCTTGGCACGCTGCAAGTTCAGGTTTCGGTCTGCCAGATTCGCCTGCGCCAGCGTCTCTGTTGCGGCACGATTGCGCATGGTCCAGTCGATCTGCAAGCCCGCCTGCCAGCTTGTATAGTTCTGTCCAAATAAGCTGCTCAGCGTCGTGCCGTAGCCACCCACAAAGGCTGGCGGAACAACGTCTCCGACGCTCCCTGGGAAGAATGGATTTCTTGCAGTGTTGCGCGCACCAGCCAAGCCAGCCATCGTATAGCCAGCGGCAAGATTCACTCCTGGCAACTGCAAGTTCCTGGCCAGGTCTTTTTGATATTCATTCGATTCCAGCCGCAACTTCAGATTCTTAAGCTCAGGCCGCTTGCCAACTGCAGTCTGGATCAGAGCCTTCAAGTCATCGAGTGCCGGCGGAGCCACGCTGCGTGTCTCAACCGGAATCACTTCGTCATTCCAGATCGTCTGATCCCGGCCGCCAGCCATCAGATTCTTCAGGTTGTTCTCAACCTCGGTCAACAGGCCGATGCTCGAATAGTACGTATCCTGCCGGCGCTCGAGTTCAGCCAGTGCAGCCGATAGTTCAACCGGTGCAAGAGTCCCGGCATCAATCTGACGCTTGGATCGTTCATACTGATCGCGCGCCAGATCCACACTCAGCTTCTTCACTTCAATATCCTGACGCGCCGCCACCAGATCCCAATACGCCTGGGTCACCAGCGTCACCACCTGAATCACACGAAGCTCATAGTCAGCCTCGCTGATGTCGATCTGCTTGCGGCGCAGACGAATCTGATTCCGGTCGTTGTCGATCTTGCGGCCCCGCAGCAAGGGCTGCGTCAGATTGATCGTTAGTGTTGAGAGAGTAAACGGGTTCAACCCGCTAAACGGATTGCTTGTGCTCAGCCGGCCGTTATTGAAGGCCGCGTCAAGACGCGTACCCTGCCAGGGTGTCCGCTGCGAAAAGGTCGCGTTGTTGCTAAAGTTTCGATCAATCAGCCGGCCGTCTGCCGCCTGCAGAGGGCTCGACGTCGGCGTCACGTTGTAGCTCATGTTGGGACGGTATCCGAGCACCGGGTCCCATACACCAAAAGTCTGCTTGTACTGACTCCGCGACAGCACCGTATTGGTCTTCTCAATCTGCAGATCCAGATTGTTTTCGAGAGCAAGTACAATCGCATCCTTGAGCATCATCCGCTTCTGCGATGTGCCCACGCCCACTCGCACCGGGTTCTCGGCCGCCACTCCCACTACAGCAAAGAGAAACAAGCCCAGCAGCCCGGCCAGCGCTTCTTTCAGCCCGCGACGCCGGAAGAGCCCACCAATCTTCGAGAAGATCTTGCTGTTCGACATATCGTCAAAGAGCGAGTAGACCACCGGGGTCACCAGCAAGCTCAACAACAGACACATCGTCTGGCCGCCGATGACGACAATTGCAACCGTACGACGCGAACCAGCGCCTGCTCCACCACCAAGCGCGAGCGGAATCATACCCGCCACCAGTGCCGCAGTGGTCATCAAGATCGGTCGCAATCGATCCTCGCAACCCTTCAGCACAGCATCGAGTCTCGGCAAGCCCTCATTGCGCAATCGCTTGATGTGGTCTACCTGCAAAATCGAATTCTTCTTCACAATGCCGAAGAGCACAAGAATACCCACCGACGTATAAATGATGTTGTAGTTCTCGCCCGCGATCTTCAGGCTCAGCAACGCAAACGGCACACTCAGCGGCAAGCTCAAGAGAATCGTGATCGGATCGAGGAAGCTCTCAAACTGAGCCGCCAGAATCATGTACATAAACACGAAACACAAAACAAAGGCCGACACAAAGTTCACAGCAGCCTTGCCAAATTCCTTCGACCGGCCCACCGTCCCCGTCGCATACTGCGGCGGCATGTTCAGCTCTTGAACAATCTTCTGCGTCGCATCAATTGCCTCAGACAGCGAACCGCCCTTGGCGATGTTGGCCTGAATCAGAATCTGCCGCTGCCGGTTATACCGATCAATCGCAGAAGGCCCAGTGGCATCCCTCAGCGTCGCCACGTTCGACACCGGCACATTGCCCAGCGTCGTCGATGGCACAAACAAGCGGTTCAAAGCCTGCGGCGAAGTACGGAAGGCTTTGTCTACGCGCAACTGCACGTCGTAGCGATCATCGCCCTCGCGATAAGTCGTCGCCTGATCATCACCAGCCACCAGCGTGCGCAGTGCCGAAGCAATACTGTTGACGCTCACATTCAAATCGGCAGCCTTGTCGCGATTAATGTCGACGCGCAATTCCGGCTTGCCCGGCTCATAGCTGGAATCGATATCGGCGACACCTGGCACTTCTTTAAGCCGCGCCATAATGGCCTTCGAATACTTCTCCAACTG
>CANGVB010000340.1 GCA_947456995.1 Bryobacteraceae bacterium
GCAGTGGTAGTGCCCGGGATCTCGCAGACAACAGCGACGATCAACACGCGACGCCCCGACAGCCGGTACTTTGACTATCGCGAAGTCATAAACACGGCTCGCGCCTATTACGATGCCGGGAAGGTTTCCTACACGCTTGCAAACAAGAACGGTTTGACGATCGACTCGGCTTATTGGTTTTCGAAGGCGATCGATACAGGGGCTACGTTTGTCAACATTGCGGCTGGTGATGATGCAAGCCAAGGCCATGCTCAAGTGGCGGATAACATCAATGGCGACTTGCGGGGCTTGAGTAACTTTCATCAGACCCATGCATTGCTGAGCCGTGTGTCCTACCAGTTGGCAAATCGCAGGATGTTGCTGCGAGACTGGCGCATGTCCGGGGTATTTGTAGCGAAATCAGGAACGCCTTTTTCAGTGATCACGGGATCGGACGCCCCTGGGTACGGGAATGTGGACGGTGTGAGTGGGGATCGTCCCAACCTGGTAAATCAGTCGATCCTGGGCAAGGTGATGTCGCATCCCGACCTTGCTCCGAAAATCCTGACCCGGGAATCCTTTGCGTTCATTGAGCCGACTGAAGCTCGTGGAAATCTGGGAGTGAACACGTTTCGACGTGCTGGATTCCGGAATCTCAACCTGGCAGTAGAACGCAGATTTGCAATGCAGCAAGACCGAGCCGTCTCCTTCCGGGCTGAATCGATTAATGCAACCAACACTCCGCAGTTTGCAGAGCCGGTGTGGGATCTGTCAAACCCTGCCTTTGGGAAAATCACTAATACGTTGAACGACGGACGCACGTTGCGCTTCTCACTCAGCCTCGAGTTTTGACCGGCTGCAAAAGCCGTTCACAAGTATTTTGAGATTTTATCAAGCCTGCTAACTGATTTATTTTCATTGGCTTGAGATACTTTTGCGCGCCTATCAGTTCTGATATCTCCTCTAACCCTCTCTAATATCGACTTCGAGTAATGGTCTCGCAAACGAGCGTCGCTGGTTGTGCGTGATTCATGAGGAAGAAAGGATTTACTATGATCTGGAATTCGATTCAAGGAGCGTCGCTTCGCTCCGTATGTTTTTTGCTTGCCTTGTTTTTCGCCACCGGCGAGATTGGCAGAACCCAGCCAGTCCTGACGAAGATTCAGGATATGGTTTATCTGGCGGACGGATCGCGGTTTAACGGACTCGCGTTCATTGACTGGAAGAGCTTTGATACCGCCAATGGCTCAGTGATTGGAAGAAACAGTAAGGTAGTGCGTATTGTCGACGGCCTGCTGCAAGTTCAGTTGGCACCCACTACGAACACTACCAACACCTACTACTCGGTTAAGTATTCAAGTGCCGGGCGAGTTTTGTTTACCGAAGTTTGGGCGGTGTCGCCAAGTTCGGCGACGCTCAAGATCCGCGATGTAAGGGCTGTTTTGTTGCCCGGTGGATTTGTTTCGGCTCCCGGCAATTCAGGTGGCGGAGATCCTGGCGGCGGTGGCGTTATCGGAGAAAACGGTACCGGCGCATTCGTCGATCTTGAGACGCCAACGGGCCTGGTGAATGGCTCCAACCTGGTGTTTACACTGGCTTCCACCCCTAGTCCTCTATCAAGCCTGGAGTTGTATCGAAATGGATTGAGGCTGAGTGTGGCGGACGATTACACCGTCACGGGCAACACAATCACCTTCGTTAGCGGGGCGCAGCCGCAAAGTGGAGATCTGCTGCGAGCCACCTACCGGACGGGTGTTTTCGGAACAGCACCGCACAACTTGTTGAGTGATTTGCACACCGACACATTTTCCGAATCTGTGGTGCGTGGTGATCTTCTGGTGGGCCAGGGAACGACGACCAGATGGATGCGGCTACCTCTTGGAGCAGCCAACCGCTGTCTGACTTCGAATGGCCAGGATGCGGTGTGGAACACTTGTCTGTTTACGGGATTCACAACCGGGGCAGTACCCTTTGTAAACTCCAGTTCGATACTGACGCAGGACTCTGCATCGTTCTTTTGGGATGCAACGAATCGGCGTCTTGGACTGGGGACAGCCAGCCCTGCGGCGAACCTGACAATCCGGGCATCAGGATCTCAGGGAAACACTGATCTGACGCGCTGGGTGAATGCAGCTGGCTCGACGCTAGCTAGTGTCAGCAGTGGAGGGACGCTGTTTGTACAGAAGATGAATGTTGCAACCAACAGTCAGTTTGCAGCACTCAACGACTCTGGCAATGGAGCTGATCCTCAATTTCCCGTCAGCGGCGACTTCTGGTTTAACAACTCACAGCGAGCACGGAAGACATTTGAGGCAGGGCAGGTACATCCGATAACTCAGGTGCTGTGCAGCGTGGGAGGCGGCGCAACCTCATCTACGACGAACGTAGTAGTGGGGTCGTGTTCTATCCCTCAGACCTTTTTCGACTCGGGCGACCGTATCGAAATCTCGCTGAATTTTGAACATTCGGGATCTGCAAGCGCGTTCATCACCGAGATGTTTGTCGGATCCACTTCGGTATTTAGCAGGCAATTCGCCGCAACAGATACCTTGGCCTTTGTGAGGGGGTCAGGCGGCTACTACCCGACCGGCGTCGCGTTTGGCAACCATAGCTTTGGTACGGCTGGTTCGAGTGCTGGCAGTGCCATGGCTGGCATGTCGAGCAACGTGACGCTGACCCCAACCACCGCTGTTCAGATCACCTTCAGGGCCAGGCTGGCAACGGCAAGCTCTGATGTGGTTACGCTTCGCAACTACACCGTGGTGCGCTTCCCGGCCCAGTTTAACCCCTAGGCTCTCCAGAGAGGCAATCATAACCTCATCCCTTTCTTCCTCTCGGGAAAGAAAAGGGGCGGAACAGCGCTTTGCTGTTCCGCCCCTTTTTCATTGGGATTGAGGTGCTCTTTAGAAGAAGAAGCGCAGGCCACCCTGCAACTGGCGGGGATTGCCCAGCTGCGAGTTCTGACGGTTGTAGCTGCCGTCTGCATTGCGCAAGCGCATGAAGTCGGCGGCCACGGGAGCCGTTGTGCCATTCGCGGAGAAGCCATTGCCGTAGATGGACGTGGTGCCACCCAGGACTACGTTGTCGCGGTTGAGCATGTTGAAGGCCTCAACCGAGAACTGCACCTTGTAGCGCTCCTTGAAAGTGAAGCTCTTGATGATGCGCATGTCGGTGGTGCTGAAGCCCAGGTTGCGGAAGTAATTGCGGAGGAACGGATCGCCAGCAGAAAGGAAGGGACGATCGTTGTTGTTTCCGTCGCGATTGAGATCGGTACCGGCGCGTGGGTTGAGTGGCGTGCCGGTGCGTGCGCGAAAGATTCCTGAGAGCTCAAAGCCCCAGGGCAGCGAGTAGACGGCATTGCCGGTGAAGTTGTGGCGGATGTCGAGCGAGCTGTAATAGTATTCGCTCTTCAGGTTGAAGCTGTCCATATAGTCGAAACCACCAGCGCTACGTTCGCTATCGTCGTCAGAGAAGTTCTGAGCAACGGTGTAAAAGCCCTGGAATTGCAGCTTTTTGGTGCGGTATTGAGCCTGGAAGGTAACCGCGCGGTACATTGAGCGGGCCGAGGATTCGCGGATGGTGAGAGCACCAACAGTCGGGACAGGACGGAGAATACCGCCGCCTACGATCCCGAAGTCAGGACGCATGCTTTGGTCGCCTGTGCGCAGGGTTGGGGAAGGCAGGTTGTAATCGCGGTTGCGATTCAGATGGACGGTGTTGACATAGTTGAACTGGATGCCGGCCGTGAAGTTCTTGAACCATTCGGTTTCGGTACCAATACCCATCTGGAAGGAGCGGGGGTTCTGGAAGTTGGGTGCAACCGTAGTCAGGCCCACGCCAACAAAAGGATCACGGGCGGTAGCGCCTACCGAGATCGCAGCGGCACGCTGTACGATTTCGAGAGGGATCACAGGCAGAGAGGTGAGCGGAGTGCGATTGAGATCGACGCCGGCTTCAAGGAAGCTCTGGTAGGCAGTCTTGATGGTGCCAGGGCCACCAACGGATAGCGAGACGTTGCCGGGAGGGTTGCGGAAGTTTGCAGTAGGGTCAGCAAAGGTAAGCAGCGGAGTCGCGGCATAGAAGATGCCGGTATGGCCACGAACCACCGTACGGAAGCGATCGGTGAAAGGTGTCCAGGCGAAACCGAATCTCGGCGCAATCTGGTTCATGTTGTTGTTGATCTTGCGCGGGCTGGCGATGTTGCCGATGGGGAAACGAACGCCTTCGATGCGGGAGAGCACGGTTGCGTTATTGGCTACCACTTCCGGGTTGACTTGACCTTCCCAGCGAAGGCCGAAATCGAGAGTGAGCTTATTGGTTGCGCGGAAGCTGTCCTGCACAAAAGCGGCAATCTGCTTGGCAGAAAAGGCAGCCTGCAGGTTGCCGATCTGGCGGCTATAGGTGACCTGAGCGTTATCGAAGCGGTTGCCGCCGTTGGCACCGTTCCCGCCAACGATATCGAGCACCGCAGCGGGTACGCCATTGACCTGGAAGTTTCCAAACTGGTTGAAGCCGAAGGCCTGGGCAGTGGGAAGGAAGCTAAAGTCGAAGCCAGCTTTCATGCTGTGCTTGCTCTTGAGAATGGTGACTGAGTCGGTGATCTGCCAGCGCTTGTCGGACTGCACCGTGGGGAGGAAGGACCGGGCTCCGAAGGTAGAAACGTTCTGGAGGTTGACACCAGGATTTGTAGAATTTGCAGTGCGGGGCCGCTCTTCATAGGAACCTGAAAACTTCAAATCGTTGACGACAGAAGGTGAAAAAATGTGGGTATATTGCAGGCCGCCGTTGTGGATACGGTCCAGCTCATTACCTTCGTTTTCTTCAGGGTTATTGGTAATGGGGTTAACGGCAGCACCAACGGTGACAGCATTTCTTTCGACTGAATCGCTAAAGCTGTAGCGCATCGTGAGCTTGTGGCCGCCAGCAAAGGAGTAGTCGGTTTTGGCAGTGACGGCACTGGCACGGTTGGTCTGCTGGAAGGAACGCTCAAAGCTGCGAAGCAGGCTGACGGCTTCGGTGCTGCGAGCCGTTACAGGCACGCCGATGAGGGAAGGAATCACAACCTGACGGGGAGTGGTGGAGCGTTGGCTTTCTGCC
>CANGVB010000341.1 GCA_947456995.1 Bryobacteraceae bacterium
CGGTTTGCAGAGGAGTGCTCCGGCCCATACCACCAGTTCCAATCGCTGCCCTCGGCAATCAGCAACTCTTCGAAGGCGAGCGCACGGTCTTCTTCGCGTACTTGATCCTTGACGCGGTCATAGGTTTCGCGGGCGCGTAGCAGATACTCCCAGGCCTTGTTATCTTCTTCAGCGCCAATCCAGATATCGAAATTCGCACTGATCCACGAAGCCGGAAAAATCTTGTCGATCTTCTCGGCTGGTACCTTTGTGAGCGCCTCCGATACCGTTAGCGCCTCCATGTTCTTGTCCTGCTCGATCTGCGCATAGAGCTCTTTCAGGAACGGCCGTCCCGATAGTTCAAAGTATTCCCAGGCATTCTCGCCATCGAGAATAATCGGTACCAGGGCATCCCGCCCGGCACGCAGGATTGGCGCACAATTCGCTCGGATGGCATTCAGAAAATGATCTGCCGCCTCGCGCGCGCCCATCCTGGAATAGACAAAGCCAATCAAGTCGCTGAGTGTGTGATCGCGAAAGAGGCCGTGCATCTCATGGCCGTCCTGCTTCCACAAATAGGGCCGGTACGTAACGTCCGGCGTGGCGGATTGGTTCACCGTGCGGGCCAGCACACCGTTGTCAGTAGCAAACCACTTGAAGCCCGTCTCGGCCGCCAGATGTAGCGCCTCGTCAGAGACAGAGCCCTCGCTTGGCCACAAGCCCACCGGGGCTCGCCCGAACTCGCGCGTCATATAATCGCGAGACCGCTCCAGTTGGATTCGTGCATCCTCGGGGTATCGGAATCTCGGCGGTAGCGGCACATACGGGTGTGCAATCTCAGCGATGTTGGTATCGCAAACCAACGGCAGAATCGGGTGATAAAACGGCGTTGCGGAAATCTCGATCTGCCCTGTTTTTGAGAAGTCGCGATAGACCTTCGCCACCATCCCTAGCTTCTCCAACTGTTTGGCCGCGAGCATGGCCTGATCGCCAGGGGAGTAATCGCGCTCGCGCTTCACGAGGTCTCTTAAGTCAGCGTCGCTCGCGAAGAATTCCTCATCAAACCACGCCAGTTGCGACAACACCTGCAAGTCGCGAATCGCGGCGTCGTTAAACGTCCGCAAGCCCCGCTGCGGGTTCTCATCTACCGCCATCCATGCTTCATACAACTCTGCATAGCGTGGGTAGCGATAGATCATCCGTTGCACATTCGCCTGGAAGAAGTAGCGCAAGATAAACTCGCGCTCGCCGTCAGACAAGCTCGACGTATCTTTGTTGGCACAACGCAGGAAGGGGTCTACGGCCACCCCGCGCGCATATTCATCGAGCTGCACCAGCATTGAAGGCACCAGATTAAAGGTCTGATGCACCTGAGGGAAATCTTCCAGCACCTTCACCATGCCGTAGTAATCCTTCAGCGCATGCATGCGCGTCCAGGGCAGCTTGTACTCATTCGACACCAGGTCCTTGTAGAAGGGCTGGTGCATGTGCCACACAAAAGAAACGTAAATCTTCGGCATTCCGCTTAACGGCCTCCAAACAGAGACCGCACTGGCGCAGGCGGAGTTCCGCCCTTCAGGGCCAGCCACAATATCTGATTCAATTCGTTGTCATCAATCTCATCGGCTTCATCCCAGTCCATACGAGCACTTCTCGCTGCCAGTGTCCCTGCCGCCGGGTTTCTCTCATCCATCGGCTGTTGTGGCGTAAGAGCTGTATAGGCACCCATCTTTGGGTCCTTGGCAAAGGCGCGTGTCATCGGCGTTGAGCTGGCGTCATAGACAGTCATTGGCCGCAGGCCCAGCAAGAGCTCCATGGTTCGCAGGGCAGATGTGGTGTTGTACATCGTCGAATCGATCGTGCCGCGACGTGTGTAGGGGCTGATGATGTAGGCGGGCGAGCGGTGCGAATCCACATGGTCTGCGCCGTTTTGCGCATCGTCTTCGATGACAAAAATCGCTGTTTTGGCCCAGAACTTCGACTTCGACATGGCCTCTACCAACATTCCCAGAGCCAGATCGTTATCAGCAACTTGCGCCTTGGGTGAGAGCTTGTTGGCAGACAAACCCGAAGTATGGTCGTTGCCAATCTTGAGCGTGATGAAGTTGGGCATCTTGCCGGTGGCCTCAAACTGCTTCAGCTCTTCGAGAAAGACCTTTATGCGATCGACATCGAGGTAATCGAGGTCAAAGCCACGGTATTGCATCGATGTGTGAGGAGCCAGTTGCGGGTCTAGAATCTGTGCAATTTGCCGCGCCCCCTCAGGCTTGGGTAAATTCTTGCCCCACCAGCCATAATTGCGAACATTCAAGCCAGCCGCCAGCGCGCTATGCCAGATGCGGCCAGCCGGGGCATTGGCTGCCACCTCGCCGCCTTCATAGTCGTAATGCTTGCGCCGCCCGGCGTAGGAGTTGGGCCACATCCGCTGCACATAAGCGGGCGCGATCGCAGCCGTAGACCAGTTGTGGCCGTCTGCAGAAACATCGGCATTTACGTAAAAGTTGTCGAAGAGCACAAACTCTTCTGCCAGCTTGTGATGATTCGGTGCAACGTCACGGCCAAACAAGGTGAGCGACGGGTCGCCATTGCCCTTGCCCAGATCGCCCAGCACCTGATCGTAAGTGCGGTTCTCCTTGAGTACATAAATCACGTGCTCAATCGCGCTCGACTTCTGGCCCACTACTGCCGGCACCACTGTCGATGAAAGCGAATTCTCCGCCATCTGCTCATCGCGATAATTTGAGTTCAATTTCACACTGGCTGTGTAGGCGCTCATCCGCTCCTTGTCGAGCCCCGTTACAACCGAGATGGAACCCCGTTGCAAGCGTCCGACATAAGCCACCGGTGCCCCACCCAAATGCAGTGGAGCAGGCCGCTTCAGCGGGTTCGGGCCGTTCACGTTATTCGGGTAGCTGCGGGAGCCGCGTCCGTTGAAGATGAGAAGCCGGTCTTCACCCATCGACCGGGCTGCAATCGGATACCAGCCCGAAGGGATGAAGCCCTCTACCATTGACCGCTTGCCTTCCACTTCAACTGAGGCCACTGCATTCAGGTCTGAACAAACTACATAGAGCTTCTTTTCGTCCGGGCTCAACGCGAGTGCGCTTGGCGTAGATCCGAGCGCTTGCAGAGGTGTCATCGACACGTTGATTGTCTCGACGAGGTTTAGGTCTTTCGATTCAGCCACAGAGATCACGTGCACTGAGTTGGTGTTGGAAGAAGCCACAAAGATGCGAGCGGCCCACGGCTGCGGGCCTTCTTCTTCGAGCACCGTCTTGGCCCCGCGCCACACCATATCCATGGGAGTCGCACCCACGCGCACACGCTGCAGGATCACCCCATCCGATGCCTTGTGATGCAACACAGCGGCGTCGCCCATCGCGGATACAAAGAAGCTCTGGTTGTCGGGATGTACCAGCACACGGTAGGGCCGGCGGCCCGTTTGAAATCGTTCAATCACGCGGCCAGACTGCGGATTGATCACTGCAATCATGTTGCGGTGCAGCATTGCTACATAAAGCAATCGCCCGTCAGGAGACACAGCTACGTCGCCTGTAAAGTCTTCATGCGTTGGGGCGGCTTCGGTGAGCTTCCAATCGCCGGCCCGGGTGAGTTCGCCGCTTGCTCCCACGCTGAGGGCATAAACCATTGCTTTCGAGCCGCCACCCACGTAGAGGCTCTTGCCGTCAGGCGAAAACGACAGGCCCAGCCAGCCGTCTGGCAGCTCGGCGCGAGAGATCTGCTTGAGGGTTGCAGGGTCTAGCAGCGCCACTGAGGGAATGTTGTAGCCGCCATGCAGCACGGCCAAAAACTTCTTGTTTGGTGACAGTACACTCGCCATTGGAAACGTGTCGGTCTCAACCTGAGACCCCGCCGGCCGCACTCTCCATCCCGTAGGCAACAAGACGCTGCCATCTTCTTGCGGGCCAACCAGCTTCAAACCTTCGGGCTGCGAAAACAACGCGCACACTCCGATCACTCCCAGCGCCAGAATCGGAAACACAGGGTTCCAACGGTTCATGTTTATACCTCTTTGTACTTAGTCCCGGTATCGCTGCGCGATCGGGAATCTGCGGCCAATGCCAAATGCCTTTGAAGTCACCTTCAGGCCCGGTGCGGCCTGTTGGCGTTTGTACTCGTTAAGGTCTACCTTCCGCGCAATCTCTCGCACCAGATCGAGAGGAAGATCTTCCCGGCTCGCAATCTCAACCGGCGATTCGAAGCGCTCAATGTAGCCCTTCAGAATCCGGTCGAGGACATCATAAGGCGGCAACGAATCCTGATCGGTCTGATCGGGCCGCAACTCTGCCGAAGGCGGTTTCACAAACACATTTTCGGGAATGGCATCCGCGAGGCGCCGGTTGGCAATCCGGCACAGGTCGTATACCAGCGTCTTTGGCACATCGGAGATCACCGCGAGGCCGCCACACATATCGCCATAGAGCGTGCAATAGCCAACCGCCAGTTCTGACTTGTTGCCTGTGGTCAGAACCAGTGCCCCAAACTTGTTCGACAATGCCATCAGCGTAAGCCCACGCAACCGGCTCTGGATGTTTTCTTCTGTAGCATCTGGCTTGAAGCCTGCAAACAGGGGCGCGAGCGTCGCCATCATCGTCTCGTAGCCAGGCTGGATTGAGGAGACCTCAAAGCGCACTCCGAGACGCTCTGCCATTGCTCGCGCATCGGTCAGCGAATGGTCAGAAGAATAGGGCCCTGGCATTCCGACACCAATCACGTTCTCCTTGCCAAAAGCCTCGACTGCGACGCAAGCGACGATTGAGGAATCAATGCCGCCTGAAAGGCCGATCAGAACTTTTCGGAAGCCACATTTGGTTACGTAGTCCCGGGTGCCCAGCACCAGAGCTTCGTAAACGGCCGCGTTCTCGTCCGCGTGGGTTGCCTGCTTTTCGCCTTCGCCGGTAGCGACATCGCAAAGAATCAGGCTCTCGGCGAAACTGGGGCCTTCGGCGATCACCTGGCCTTGCGCATTCATGGCAAAGCTTGAGCCGTCAAATACGAGGTGGTCATTGCCACCGATGGAGTTGACGTAAACGCAGGGCAGCCC
>CANGVB010000342.1 GCA_947456995.1 Bryobacteraceae bacterium
ACCCCCATCCAGATTGATCCGGTTGCCATAGGTGTAGCGCAACTCGTTCAACATGGTCGGCGTGATGATCTTGTTGTAGCTCAGGTAGGTGTAATGCTGATGCCGCTTCGGGTCCGTCAACGTCTCAGCCGCCTCCTGCGGAAACACCGAAGTGTTGAAGCGATCGTCCGAGTTATATAGATACCGGAAGGTCAGCTTGTCATTCATCGTCAGATTGTGATCCACCTTCGCCGTATAGTTGTTGCGAGGGAATTGGGTCACATAGTTAGCCCGAAAGTTATTCACGCCCGTCGCATTATCCGGAGGCCGGTTCGGCAGCGGAAAGTACGTCGCGATATTCCTTCCTGCCGCATCCAGGCGGCTCGCAGGAATCACATTACCCGGAAACTGCGTCCGGCGATTCACCCCGTTCACCAGCGTCGTCGTCGCCGGGTCAAAGATCGGGTTCGAGTTCTGGCTAAAGTCTCCACCCCGCTGCGCAACCGTCGGTACCGTCAAGGTACGCACCACACCCTCATTCCGGCGGCTTCCCTCATAAGCAAAAAAGAAAAACGTCTTGTCCTTCCCGTCGTACAGCTTCGGTATCCGCACCGGCCCCCCAACCGTCCCGCCAAACACGTTGTAGCGCAAAGGCGCTCGCACCTTTTCGTTGTTCACCACCGGAGCAAAGTAGTTAGCCGCATCCAGCTTCTCGTTGCGAAAGTATTCAAACAAAGTCCCCTGCAATTGATTGGTGCCGCTCTTGGTCGTAGCGATCACAACACCCCCCGCGCTCCCACCATACTCGGCGCTATAGCTATTGGCCAGAATCTTCACTTCTGCCACCGTTTCCACGGGCGGGTCCAGATCCACCTGCCCAATCCCGAGTCGCATATTCTGCGCCGTTCCGCCATCGATAAAGAAGTTCTGCGATTGCGTCCTGCCCCCCGCAAGCGAAAAATTCGGCTTGCCGCCCGCGTCATAATTCACAAACACAGCCGCCCCGGTAAGGCCAATAATGTTCATGCTCCGACGGTCCCCAATAGGCATGTCTTCGATCGTCTTCGATTCAATCAACTGGCTCACATCACTCGACCGCGTCTCAATCGACGAAGCCGTCGCCGCCACACTGATCGATTCCGTCACCGCACCCACATCGAGCGTAAGATTCAGCTCCAGACTCTGCCCCGTGCTCAGCGCCAGATTCGTCCTTACCAGCTTCTTAAAACCGGGCTTCTCCACACTCAACGTGTAGCGCCCAATCGGCAGCGCTCGAATGGCGTAAAGCCCGCTATCGTTGGTTGTCACCGTGGTCGCTGAAGCAGTCGCCGCATTCACAATGCTCACCTGAGCACCCACCACTACTGCCCCCTGCGCATCGCTAACCAGTCCTGAAAGATTAGCCTGTGAGGACTGCGCGCTGCACAGACGAGCCAAAACAAAAATAGAAGCCAGAATCCCTGAAGTCCGAATCATGCAGCAAACATTATCACGAAACTTTCTTTCAACATTCTTCTTGACTCCGTACCCTCCTACGGACCCTAAGCTCAAATCATGAAGAAAACAAGCACGCGCGGCTGCACCTGCTGCGCATCCTGCCCCTGTGGCGACCCAAACTGCAAATGCTCCTGCTGCACCGGCAGCAAATAACCATTCACACTTAAGTCATGACTATCTCTGAAGTTGCGCGGCAGGCCCTCGTGGGCGTAGAAACCATTCGCTTCTATGAACGCGAAGGCTTGCTCGCGCAGCCCAGAAAACCCCAATCCGGCTACCGGCAATACACCACAAGTCACCTCGAGCGCATCCGCTTCCTCAAACAGTGCCAGACCTTCGGTTTCACTCTCGCCGAAGCCGCCACCCTCGCCGACTCCCTCGAATCCGGCGCACCCACCTGCGAAAACACTTGCAACCTCGCCGAACGAAAACTCATCGAGCTAAAGAAAAAAATCGAAGAGTATCAAAAGCTCGCCACCCGCATTGAATCCCTTCTCGACAGCCCCTGCCGCCGCACCGCCAACGCAGACTGCTCCGTCGTCGCCGCCCTCAAAACAGGCAACTGC
Source organism: Bryobacteraceae bacterium (assembly GCA_947456995.1). GTDB lineage: Bacteria > Acidobacteriota > Terriglobia > Bryobacterales > Bryobacteraceae > Bryobacter. The sequence continues at coordinate 2,043 of CANGVB010000342.1, forward strand.
TAGCCTTCAGACCGTACCGTTTGCGCTTCCAGCATCCGCCGCGCTGCCTCTTTGGTCAAAGGCGGTGCAAACAGATAACCCTGTCCAAACCCGCATCCCAAACTCCGCAACTCGTCGGCCTGTATCTGCGTCTCAATCCCCTCAGCCACCACCTGCAACCCCAAACTCCCGGCCAGCAGAATAATCGCCCTCACAATCTCAAATGCCGCATGATCGTCGCCCATTGTCGTGATGAAAGACCGGTCAATCTTGAGCGTGTCAAAGGGCAGCCTGTGCAAGTAGCTGAGTGAAGAATACCCAGTCCCGAAATCGTCAATCTTTAACCCAACACCGATCCGTCGCAACTCCTTCACAATCTCCAGCGCCTGTTCAGGGTCACTCACCAAAACGCTCTCCGTCACTTCAAACTGCAGCGTCGATGGAATGATGCGCGTCTCATCGAGAATCTTCCGGATGTCTTCAATCAGGTGTCGATCCTGAAACTGCCGCACACTCAGGTTCACACTCACCTCAAGTGGCTGCCTCTGCGGAAACTCTTCCTGCCAATCCCGTATCGTCTCGCAAGCCTCCCGCACCGTACGGATCCCGATCGGAATAATCAACCCGGTCGATTCCGCCAGCGGAATGAACTGGTTCGGAGGAATCACCCCCTTCACCGGATGCCGCCACCGCAGCAGCGCCTCAAAGCCAATGATCCGTTTGTTCACCAGATCTACCTTCGGCTGATAGTAAATCTCAAATTCCCACTGCTCAATCGCCCGCTTCAGATCGTTCTCCAGCGCCATCTGCTGCAGCACGTCTTCCCTCATGCTGTGATCAAAAAGCACAACACGATTGCCCCCGCCAGACCTCGCCAGCCGCAACGCAATCTCGGCATCCCGCCACACCTCATCAGCATGCTTGCGATCTTCCCGCAAAACAAAGCCAACGCTCGTCGAAACAAACAGCTCATTGCCCTGCAGCCAGATCCCCTTCTCAAGACACCCCTGGATCAATTCCGCCACAGCTCTGCCATCGGTTTCGTCCTCGATTCCAGGCATCGCAATCGCAAACTCTTCTTCATTCAGCCGCGCCAGAATCCATTCGCCGTTTTGCTTCAACCCGCCATTCAAGCTGCTATTCAGCCGCTCACTGGCCAGCCGTAACAACTGGTCTCCCACCGCTTGCCCCAAAGAATCCCGAATCATCGAATAGCGGTCAATCCCAACCAGAAACACCGCCAGGCTCAGCCCATCGGCATGCAAGTTGTCCTCAAGCCAGTCTTCAAATTGAAAACGGTTCGCCAGCCCCGTAATCGGGTCAATCGTCTTGGCCTCAGTGATGTCCGTATGCGACCCGCTGATTGCCACCGGGTCTCCCTGCTCGTCCCGCTCCAGCCGGCCCCTCATCAATACCCAGCGCCATCCCCCATTCCGGTGCCGCAATCGAAATTCGAAATTCAACTCCTCAGGCAATGCTCTCCAGTCACTCCCAGAAAGCGCCTTGCTCAGCCGCGAAAGGTCCAGCGGATGAATCAGGGTCAAACATTCATCCAGATTCCCCTGCACCTCAGACTCCGAAAATCCGCTCAGCTTCCGAAAGTTCTGGCTAAACTCCACACTTCGCGATCGCAAATCCAGCCGCCACAAATCGTGATGCACAATCGACTGCTTATGCTGCATCAGCTCAACTTCCGCCTGCTGCTTCTGCGATTGCAACTCCGTCGCCTGCGATGCAACACTCAGCGCCCGCCGTGTCTTCCGCTCAATCAGTCCCCAATCCCACGGATACTCAAAATGAGTATTCACCCCAGCCTCAACCGACGCGTAAAGCTCCGCCTGGCTCCATTCCTCGCATGCTACAAAAATCTGCCGCGAATACTCATTCGCCTTGGTTCGAATCCGCTCAATAGCCTCACCAACCTGCCCCGTCCATTGCCTACCTACAACTACTACCAGCCCCACCGGAGTACCCAACTTCTCGCACTCCTCCAGCACCAGCAACGCCTCGTTAGAATCGCTGCAACAAAACACCGCTTCCTCAATCCCCTCCAGAAACGGGCGCCACTCCGACACCTCGGTCTCCAGTCCCAGTAGTAGGATCGGCATAGTTACGAGTTGCAAACTCTCTTCAGAGGAATACTCCAAAGGGTCAAGGTTCATTCCTGTCACTTCTAGCTCCTCATCGGCTAGAGCGGTGCATTCAAGAATGGAATTACAAAATCAGTCGCTGGTCTCCGTCCCGCCGCGTAATCTTCTCCCGATCTAAAAACTCAAGTAGCGGAATCGCATACTTTCGTGACACACCTGTCCAATCCTTAAACTCCACCACCCCAAACCGTTGCCCCTTCCGCTCGGCAAATATCTTCTTCAATAGCCCAAGCGCTTCCCGGTGATAAACAAGTTCCGGCCCCACCCTTAAGAGTTTTCCCTCTCTCAACAACAAACCCAGCACCGCCTTCGCCCGCGCCGCAGCTAGCCCCGTCGAAGCCAAAACATCATCCACCGCCGGCACCGCGAGGCCTGCCTGCAAAAACGCCGCCTCCATCGCCTGCGAAGCTTCATCCTCCTTCGCCTCAAGCCTCACTTTATGGCTCTCCAGCCGCAACAAATCCCCTTCTGCCTTCACACTCGGGGCCTGCCGCAACAGCGTCTCCATCAGTCCAGACGGCGCTCCAGCCAGCAATCCAGATCGCAACGCCTCCCGCGACAGCCCTGCCTCCAGCGGAAAGTCCTTGTGGTGTTGCCGCAGCCGCTGCACTAGCTCCGCCGCAATCTTCTTCAGATTCGCCCCCGAAGCCACCCACGTTCCAATCCGCTCCAGCCCCGCCGGAATATCAGTCTCGAGACAACCGAGTCGCCGCCTTAGATCCCCAAACTCCATCCCCAGCGGCCGCTCCTCCAGCAGAATCCCGATCCGCCCCGCAAGATCCAGCCCCTTCCACCGCGTAAGCCGCTCCACTGCCCCCTTCCGTTTCATCCGCGTTGCCCCAAAGTGCAACTCCATCACCGTCCCGCCGGC
>CANGVB010000343.1 GCA_947456995.1 Bryobacteraceae bacterium
AGCCTTAGCCAGACGCTGAAACTCTCTGTGTCGATTATTGATGTTGTTTTCAAGCATTTGCGTGCCCAGCAGCTCATCGAAGTCAAAGGCATGATTGGCAACGACTATTCGTTTGTACTCAGCCAGGCCGGGCGCGCTCTCGCCAGTGACCGTTTCGCCATCGTACAGTATGCCAGCGCCGCACCCGTTTCACTCAAAGACTATGTAGCTGCCACCAAGCTGCAGTCAGCCAAGGTGTTTGTAGACCGGCGCACGCTTCGGATGGCCTTCAGCGACTTGATTGTCCCCGATCGCCTGCTCGACCAATTAGGCCCGGCTCTCATCAGCCAGAACTCGATTTTCTTGTACGGGCCTTCCGGAAACGGTAAAACCTCGATTGCCGAGCGTATGCTGCGTGTCTATCAGGACGGCATCCTGATGCCCTATGCCGTAGAAGTGGATAACCAGGTCATTCAGCTTTACGATCCGGTCGTGCACCAGCGCATTGAGATGAACGATCCGGAGATTGACCCGCGCTGGATCCTCTGCAAGCGGCCCTGCATCGTGGTGGGTGGTGAACTTGTGCCCAACATGCTTGAGTTGCGCCTGGACGATGCGTCCGGAATTTATGCCGCACCCCTGCAGATGAAAGCCAACAATGGCATCTTCATCATCGACGACTTTGGCCGTCAGCTGATCAGCCCGCGCGACCTGTTGAACCGCTGGATTGTCCCGCTCGACAGGCGTGTAGACTACCTCAGCCTTCGTTACGGCGTGAAATTCCAGATCCCCTTCGACATGATGGTGGTGTTTTCTACCAACCTCGACCCGTCCGATCTGGCCGACGAAGCCTTCCTCCGTCGTATCCAGAACAAGATTCTCATCGAGCCGGTAGAGCCGCACGTCTTTGATCAAATCTTCCAGCGCGTCTTCCGTTCACGGGAAGTGCCTTACAACGACGATGCTCCAGAGTTCTTGCGCAACCTTTGTCTACAGGATGGCCGTGAGTACCTGCGCGCCTGCTACCCAATGGATATCTGCAACCTGCTGATTTCCATCAGCCGGTATGAGCACCGCGCGGTTGAGGCAAGCCATGACGACTTGGAGCGCGCCGTAAACCTTTACTTTGCGAAAGATTAGTGGGTTGGGGCTACGAAATCCGGCGGAGCCTGTGAGCCTTCGCCGAAGAAGTACTTTTCCATCTGGTCCAGAATAAACTGCTGGGCCTCGGAGGTGCCGAGGTTCAGGCGGTACTCATTCATGAGCATCTTCATATGCTCTACCCATTGCTTCCAGGCATCCTGGGAGACACTCTCAAAGATGCGCTGTCCCAGCGGGTGGCCGTCAAAGGGAACTTCCTTCAAAGCCGGCAATTCTTTTTGCAATTTTACGCAGAAGACCGTTCGTTCGGCCGAATCACTCATGCTTCTAGGATAGCGGTTTAGCTGGCAATTTGGCTGGCAACTTCTTCGCGTGCTGCAGCATTGGCAATTCGCCGCGTTTTGAGGCTTTCAATGTACTCAGAGAGCTTCATCGGCATCTTGACACCCTTGTCATAAGAACGCTGCACTGCCTTCTGGTAGCGCTTGAGCATTTCTTTCTGAGGTGTGTCGCCGAAATCCGCCGCCTGAATGTCGAGCATCAGCTCAATTTCCCAGGCCTGAAACGTATTGCGGTTGATCGCACCCTTGATCAGTTCGTTCATGAGCCTGTTGAATTGCGCGTGTACGATTTCGATGTCATGTTTACTGGGGTCATACACAAGAGCCATTCGACATTTGTCCTCAAAGCTACAGATCGGACAGAATCGAAAAAACTTGAGAGCTGGAACAAAAGTAATGGGCTAAAAGTTCGAGTCCACACTATTTCTTCGGCTTCGGCATCTCAAAGAACTGCTCCACCTCCGCCAACTCAGTGCTGAATCCATAATCCGGCAGCGAATCAAAGAAGATCTGCCCATACTTCTGCGCCGTAATCCGCGTATCCAGCAGCACCAGCACCCCACGATCGCTCTTGGCCCGAATCAGCCGCCCAAAGCCCTGCTTCAGCGCAATCGCCGCCTGTGGAATCTGGTAATCAAAAAACGGCTTCCCGCCCATCTCCTGCACCTGGTTCGAACGCGCCTGCACCACAGGATCTGTCGGCACTGCAAACGGCAGCTTGTCGATAATCACCATCGACAACTGGTCTCCCTGCACATCCACTCCCTGCCAGAAAGAACTGGTGGCAAAGAGTACGGCATTGGGTGTCCCCTTAAATTCGTCCAGCAACACGTGCCGCGGCTTTGTCCCCTGCAGCAGCAGCGGATAGCTCACCTCCAGCGATACACGGTCAAACACCGCCCGCATCTGCGAATAGCTCGTAAACAAACAGAACGCCCGCCCCTTGCTTAACTTGAGCAAGGCAGCAATCTCCCGGGCCGCCGCCTGCGTAAAGCCAGCACTGCGCGGGTCTGGCATGTGCTGCGGTATATACAGCAGCGCCTGCTTCTGAAAATCAAACGGGCTATCCACCACCAGCGTCCGCGCACTCGGAATCCCAAGACGCTTTTTCAGAAACTCAAAGTCCCCCGCCACGGCTAGCGTCGCTGACGTCAGAATCGTCGACGGCACCTCGTCAAACAATTTCTCGGTCAGAATCGCCGACACATCAATCGGCGTCGCCTGCAAGTGCGTACCCCGCCCGCGACGCTCCACCCAGAACACAAAGCGCGGGTCTTTCGATTCGAGGAAAAACTTCATCGATTCCTGCAAACTCTTCGCCCGCCGGTGCAGCGGGATCACCTCATCCACCGCCCCCTCCACCAACTGCAACTGCGTCGCCATCATCTCGAGTGCAGACACGGCCCCCGCATAGTCCTCACCAAACTCTTCGAGAAACGCAGCATGCTCGCGAAAGCTCGACCGCCCGTCTGCCTCCCCAAACAAACCGAAGAAGCGCTCGCAAGCCGCCACCGCGCTCCGCACCAGATCCTCAATCGAGTTCGTATGAAACTCTTTACGCCGCGCCAGCTCTAATACATCTCGAGCCAGATCCTGCACCTGCAGGTTTGACACGCCGCCCCCAAAATATTGCCCTACGACATCTTCAATCTCATGCGCCTCGTCAAAGATCACCGCGTCGTACTTCGGGATGATCCCGCCAAAATCCTCCTGCTTCACGGCGAGGTCGGCAAAGAACAAATGGTGATTGACGATGATGATGTCAGAATCAGCAGCCCGTCGCATCATCGACGTGATGAAGCAGTTCTCAAAGTGCCCGCACTTCTGCCCCGTACAGCGCTCCCGCCGCGCATCGAGCTTCATCCAAACCGGCGAGTTCTCAGCCAGGCTGCGCAACTCGCTGCGATCCCCCATCTCGGTCTGCGGCATCCAGTCGCGAATGATCCGGAAGTCGCTCACCTCGCCCATCCCATCAAGCCAGGCCGTCTCCGCCCGCGTCGCCTCATCCACCTTCTGACGGCAAATATAATTCGCCCGCCCCTTCATATAGGTCACCTTCAACGGCCGTCCAAATACCGTCTCCAGCATCGGGATGTCTTTGAAGAACAACTGCTCTTGCAGGTTCTTCGTCCCCGTCGACACCACCACTCGTTTATTGCTCAGGATCGCTGGAATCAGGTAGGCCATCGTCTTGCCGGTACCGGTGCCAGCTTCCACAACGAGGTGCTTGTGCTCCTGCATCGCCGCCGCAACAGCCTGCGCCATCTCAAGCTGCCCCTCACGAAATTCAAATTTCGGATGGACTTTTGAGAGGATGCCTCGGGCGGAGAAGAAATCGCGAACAGAAGAAGCCAAACCTTATTGTCTCTCGCAGAGGCACCTTAGGTGGTACTAGAAAACACCTTAGACTCAGCAACTTATTTTATGGGTCGGGTTATAGTCATCACGGGGACAGAAATGAATCGTAAAAAGCTGTTTGCATCCATATTTACTGCGGGCCTGGTAGCTGTCTTTTTAGGCGCTCAGGAACAGGACCCAGTCAATCTCGAAAATCATTCTGACTGTAGTTTTTTCAGCACTGAGCGCGAGAAATACGCACGCGAAACCAGAGACCGCTATTGGCGCAGCCACCTTACCGAAGAGGTCTCTTACCTCAGCCGTCAGGCCCTGGTTCCGGGCGGCACACGTACCAGGCAATTGCAGGATCAGGTATCAGAATCCCCCATCGATATCGCAATCAATAGTGAGCTTCAGAAGCGCAACATCAGCCCGGCTGAGAAGACCAACGACTTTGAATTCGCCCGTCGTGTCTCGCTCGATCTCACCGGCCGCGTCCCCTCCTACGACGCCCTGATTCAGTTCACCAGCAATCCCAGCCCAACCAAACGAACCGAATTTATCAACCAGCTCCTCAACACTCCCGAGTGGGCCGACAAGTGGACGATGTACTTCGGCGACATGTACCGCAATACGCGCAATTCCGACGTCACCCCGCGCTTCGATCAGGGCCGCAACGCCTTCTACCGCTGGATCAAAGCTTCCCTCGATGCCAACAAGCCCTATAACCAGATGGCCACCGAGCTCATCGCCTCCAAATCACGCAACACCTTTGAGGATGGCACCGGTAACTTCCTCGTTGGCAGCGATACCAATGGAGGCCCCAACCAGGACGACTACGACCAGATGGCTGCTGACATCTCCGGCACCTTCCTCGGCGTGAGCCACGTCAACTGCGTTCTCTGCCACAACGGCCGCGGCCACCTCGATTCCCTCAGCCTCTGGGGCCGCAATGCCAAACGCAGCGATTCCTGGGGAATGGCGGCATACTTCGCACGCACCTCCTTTGCTGCAACTCGTCCAGACCCGGCCACCAACCCCAACCTCCGTTACTACGCAATCAACGACAACGGCCGCGCAGACTATACGCTAAACACCACCACCGGCAACCGCCCCGCCCGTCAACCTGTTGATGGCCTGGGCACCACCGTTCGTCCCAAGTACATGTTCGGCACAGAAGCCCCACGAGGCACCGAAAACTATCGCGACGCCTTTGCCCGCGCCGTCACCAACGACTTCCA
>CANGVB010000344.1 GCA_947456995.1 Bryobacteraceae bacterium
CGCACCAACATCTTTCGTGCGGCCGAAGCCGGCGCGGTTGTAACTAACATGTTCAGCGCCTACAACGGCATCCGTTGGGGCCCGGGCATTCCGCGCCAGTTCCAATACGAGCGCACCCAAAGCCGCATCGGTGGCACGCCCTGGCAGTACCCACTGCGCTTCCTCGAAAACTCGCCGCTCTTCCGTGCCGATCAGGTGAAGACTCCTATCCTCACCATGCACAACGATGCCGACGACGCCGTGCCCTGGTATCAGGGAATCGAGTTCTATCTGTCCCTTCGTCGCCTCAACAAAGAGATCTACCTCTTCAACTACAACGGTGAGCCGCACAACCTGCGCATCCGCGCCAATCAGCGCCACTTCTCGGCCCGCATGTTCGAGTTCTTCGAGTATTTCCTCAAAGACACTCCCAAGCCCGAATGGATGGAGAAGGGCCGCCCCTTCCTTGAGCGCGAACCAAACGGCCCCAACCGCCCTGCCGCAACCGACGACGAGCCCTAAATGCTAGCCCAACTCAGAGACGAACCGCTAGCCCGCATCTACGGGCAGGAACTCACGCAGGTGGTCTATATCGAAGCCACCGCACTGATCGCACGTCTCAGGTTGGGCTCGCTCGTCGATGTCGAGCGGCTGGTTCTGCCCTTCGTCAACGGCGAGAAGGATAGCCTCGCAAAACTGACGCCAAGCCATCTCTCCGGCCATCTTCTTTTTGATGAGCTACACCGGATCACCCGCAAAGGGATCTATCGAGAACGAGTGTTGGCCGCTGCTTCGCGCGCAGAGTTTTCCATCTACAACGAGATGAGCGACGGCGTCTTTATGGGCTGCCCGATCCTTGCCCGTGCCGGTCAAATCGAAACGGCAGTCGAGCATTACGAGCAAATGCAAAAGCTCTGCCTCCGCTCAGACGGTCTCTGGCGGCATTCGCCCCTTTGCGACGCAGCCTGGGGCCGAGGCAACGCCTTCCCTGCCTTGGGTCTTGCACTCACCCTCGAATCCACACCCCGCCTGCTCCCCCAATTCCAGCGGCTCCTCACTACTCTCGCCAAATACCAAACCCCCAATGGCCTCTGGCGGCAGGTCATCGATCACCCCACCGCATACGAAGAATTCAGTGCGACGGCCATGATCGGCGCTGCGATGCGTAAAGGAGTCCGCAACGGCTGGCTCAAAGCGGCTACATTCCAACCCATCATCGACCGCGCAGCCAAAGCCCTGGCCGCTCGCACCAGCTCAAGCGGCGAACTCATCGACGTTTGCGAATCCACCGGCAAACAGAAAACTCTGCAGGACTACCTCAATCGAAAAGCCATTCGAGGCCGCGACCCTCGCGGAGGCGCAATGGTTCTTTACTTTATCACCGAGCCGTGATAGATTGAACACTGTTCAATATGGTGAGCCGACGGCGCGAAATTTACCGGGAATCGTTGCGAGAAGAAATTCTCTCCGCCGCCCGTCAACTCTTCGCCATCCACGGCTATGAAGCCACCTCCATGCGAGCCATCGCCACCAAGGTCGACTGTTCGCCCGGCATTCTCTACCATTACTTCGCCGACAAGCAGGACATTATGGCTCTGCTGGTGCGCGAAACCTTCGCCAAACTCAGCACCCGCCTCAACGCAATTCGTGAAGACAATGACACCGTCTCGGCCCGCCTGCGGCGCGGTCTGCGGGCCTATATCGAGTTTGGCCTCGAACACCCTCATCATTACTCATTGCTTTTTATGAGGCCTATGTCTCCCGAAGGCAACGAAAAGATCTTTGCCGCCTTTCAGGAAGATGGAACCCGCACCTTCGACTGCCTTCGAGCGATGTCAACAGAAGCAATCGAGGCAGGCATTGTACGGCCCGAGATCTCAGACCCCGAAGAACTCGCCCAATCTCTCTGGGTTGCAATCCACGGTATGGTCTCGATCCAGGTCGCCTGCGAGCACTTCCCCTGGATTGAGCGCTCGCGGCTGGTAGACCGTCTCGTAGACATTCTCATGACAGGAACTATGAAATCGTAATGCCTTTTTTTTGCATCATTATTGAACCGTGTTCAATCTATCAACGTATGTTCAACCAAGGAGTGAATGGATGAAATTTATCGCCTGGCAAATGCTCACCGGAGACAAAGCAAAATACCTCGGCCTCATATTCGCAATCGCCTTCTCTACTTTCCTGATGTCCCACCAGGTCTCGATTTTCTGTGGCCTGATGAATCGAACCGCCTCCCAGATCGACGATGTTGCCGACGCCAACATCTGGGTGATGGACGCCAAAACCCAATACCTCGACGAAGTAAAGGCCCTCACCGACCAGGATCTTTATCGCATTCGCGGCGTCCAGGGTGTTGATTGGGCTGTCCCACTTTTCAAAGGCACCTCACGCGCAAAAGGCCCGGACGGTAAGTTTCGCGGCGTCATCCTGATGGGCCTTGACGACTCCACGCTCGTAGGCATTCCCCGCCGCATCGTCCTCGGCAAAATCGAAGACCTGCGTGAGCCAGAGACGATCGCAGTCGATCAGGTCGGCTACAAGTTCTTCTTCCCAGACCAGCCCGTCACCCTCGGCAGAACCCTCGACCTAAACGACCACACCGTCAAAATTGTCGCAGTCGTCGATTCGAACGCACCCTTCGTCAACCTGCCGGTCTTTTACACAAAGTACAGCCAGGCCATCAGTTTCGTCGGCCGCGAGCGCAACCAGATGTCCTTCGTACTCGCCAAAGCCACCCAGGGCACCAGCGAGTCTGAACTCAATCAGCGCATCGCCAAAACCACCGGCCTCAAAGCACTCACCGGCAATGAATTCGGCTGGGAAACCATCTGGTACTACATCCAGAACACCGGCATCCCGATCAACTTCGGCATCACTGTCGTAATCGCACTCGTCGTGGGCACCGTAGTTGCAGGCCAAACCTTTTACCTCTTCACAATCGAGAACCTCAAACAATTCGGAGCGCTCAAGGCAATCGGCGTCTCAGACCTGCGCATCGTCGGAATGATTCTCATGCAAGCCCTGATTGTGGGTGCCATCGGCTACGGCATCGGCATCTCAATGACGGCCGCCTTCTTTGAAGCCACCAAAAACAACCTCGACCTGCGCGGCTTCCAACTCCTGCCGCAGGTGATGACCGGCACCGCCGCCGCCGTCTTCATGATCGTCTTCCTCGCCAGCGCAGTCAGCGTCCGGCGCGTCATCGTCCTTGAACCCGCAGTTGTCTTCAGAGGCTAATCATGAACTCACACGCTGTCGTTTGCAAACAAATCTCCAAGAGCTTTGGCTCTGGTGAGGACGAAGTAAAAGTCCTGCGAGGCATCGACCTCGAAGTGCCTCTGGGTGAAATGACATTCCTCGTCGGCCCCTCTGGCTGCGGCAAAACCACACTGCTCAGCGTCATTGCCGGGCTGCTCAACCCGTCCCAGGGAGACCTGCATGTACTCGGCACCCCGCTCCACGCAATCAAGGGCGCAAAGGCAGTAGAATTCCGAAGAATCAACCTCGGTTTCGTCTTCCAGCAATTCAACCTGCTGCCCTCACTCACTGCTGCAGAAAACGCGGCAGTACCCTTGCTAGCCGCAAACTGGAATCGCAAGAAAGCGGTAGAAAAGGCCAAGACCTTACTCGACGATCTCGGCCTCGGCTCCCGCGCCAACGCATACCCCAACCAGCTCTCCGGCGGCCAGCAACAGCGTGTTGCCTTTGCCCGAGCTCTGATTCACGACCCCAAACTCATCGTCTGCGACGAGCCCACCTCAGCCCTCGACGAACACACCGGCCACCACGTAATGGAGCTACTGCGCAAGATCGCCGTCCGCCCAGAACGAGCCGTCCTCGTCGTCACCCACGACAATCGCATCTTCAATTTTGCCGATCGCATCGCCCACATGAACGACGGTCACGTAACCCACATCGAAACCAATGGAGGATCCCACTAATGTTGCTCAAATACGGAATGCCCGTTCTCGCCGTCATCACTCTGACCCTGTCAATTTTCAGCGTCCGGCGCATGACCCCAGCGGTCGTACAAGCCCAGCCGCCATCCCCTCCCCCGACTGCCGCTTTCGCAAATCAAGTCGGCGCAGTAGGCCTGGTCGAACCTGCCACAGAAAACATCGGCGTCAGCCTCCCCGTCTCAGGTCTGGTAACAAGAATCGCCGTACAAGCCGGTGACACCGTGCGCCGAGGCCAACTGCTCTTCTCACTAGACGATCGCGACCTCCGCGCCGAACTGGCCTTGCGTGAAACCAACGTCAGCCTCGTCAAGGCAAAGCTCAGCAAGCTCGAGGCCTCACCCCGGCCCGAAGAGATCCCGCCCGCGCAATCCCGCATCGATGAGGCGCAAGCTCTGCTCGAAGACGCAAGAGTGCAGCTGCGATCGATGGAAGCGGTGAAAGACCAGCGCGCCATCCGGCAGGAAGATCTTTTGCGGCGCCGTCGGGCCGTAGAAAGCGCCCAGGCTCGTGTCGATCAGGCCGAGGCCAACATGCGACTCCTCAAGGCCGGGACCTGGAAGCCCGACCTTGAGGTCGCAAGGGCCGAACTGCGCCAGGCCGAAGCTCAGGTACAACGCATCCAGACTGACCTGACGCGTCTGCAGGTAACAGCGCCAATCGACGGCAAGATCCTTCAGCTGAAAGTACGTCTCGGCGAGTACGCCCAAAGCGGCACCCTCGCCCAGCCACTGATCCTGATGGGCCAAGTCGAACAACTCCACATCCGCGCCGACATTGACGAAAAAGACGCCTGGCGCTTCAAGCCCGGCGCAGCAGCCTCCGGCGCCGTCAGAGGCAACGCCACTCTCAAGTACCCGCTGCAATTCGTTCGAGTCGAGCCCTATGTCATCCCCAAGCGCAACCTGACGGGTGATTCTACCGAGCGCGTCGATACAAGAGTTCTGCAGGTCATCTACACGCTACCCAAAGAAGCCAGCCTCTACCCTGGCCAGCAGATGGATCTTTCGATCGGAGCCCAATAAGATGCAAACCGTCTTTCTTCTCTGCCTC
>CANGVB010000345.1 GCA_947456995.1 Bryobacteraceae bacterium
GCGAGATTGTAGTCATTCACCGCTGTTGCGTCGACGTTGCCTTCAGGAAGTCTTGCCCTGCGGCTCCAGACTGCCTTGCCGGTGCCCTGGCTGCTTACCGCCCCGCTGAAAGATTGCGGACGGGATTGCTCTACCTTAAGGCCAGCGGCGAAAAAGAGACCGGAAAAGCTTCTTGAGGTGACACCAAGCGGGGCCGACTTCATGGCGAAGATCAGATCATGAGCGCCCTGAGAGGTGGACCCGCCGATCATGAATTCTCCACCCGGGCTGAGGAATATCTGTTTGTCGCCGAGGAGAAGCTGGTTAGCAGCGGGGAAGGGAGCGGTGGTGGGGAAAATCAACTGGCCAGAGGCGTCGTTGGCAATGCTGTAGGTGCTGGGGCCAATTGACTGGGTTTGTACTCGCTTGCCTCCTTGAACTGTTTGTCCAGAAGTGTTTACCAAACCGATGCTGCCCTGGCCATTGGCTGAGAAGCGGAGGAAGCTGTTCTTGATGTTGAAGAATAAACCGGTAGGGAACTCAATCGATACCCCGGCATAAGATCCGTTGAAGGTGGCGTTGGATGAGGGAAGGGAAGGCAAGGGAACGGCCACCAGGAGATCGAAAATGTTGCCCGCTGAATCTGTCGTGCTTCCGAGGAGAATCCCCGAGCCGAGCTTTGCGTTGAGGGTAGAGTTTGAATCGAGGGGGTTGGACATGGCAACAAAGCCGTTGGAGGCTACCGAATAGGAGCCAGCGCCGCTGAGGCTGGCCGGGGCATTGTTGCCGGTATTTCTGGTGCCCTGGAAGGAGAAATTTCCTCTGCCATCGAAGCTGAAGACGCCCACCAGGCTGCGTGCTTCGATTGGCTGACCACTGGCGTTTGTAGATACCAGGATCTGGCGGAAGCCATAGCGGCCATTCAGGAAGTTATTGTCCAGAACCTGTCCTTGCAGGTGAGTTGCAAAGAGCAAAATCGCCAAACAGTTGTAGAACCGCAGTTTGGAGGTGGTATTCAAGATATACTTTAGCTGTACTGACAAGTGAGTCTCCCGGCAAAATCTTTGGCGCAGCTTCGTGTGGGCGATCAAGCGATCCTCGATCACTTTGATCTTCCCGCTGAAATCAGCTTGCGTTTAATGCAAATGGGAATGATCCCCGGCTGCGTGGTTGAGGCCGCACATGTCGCCCCTGCAGGAGATCCAACCGTCTATCGTGTAGACGGCACAGAAATTGCCCTGCGACGAGAAACATGCCTCAGCATCCTAGTGCGAAACGAGCAGCCATAAATTATGGATCCCTGTCACGCAGGCGCTTCAACCACCGCCACTCCCATCATAAACCCGGCTGGCCATAAGCTAGTTGCGCTGATCGGCCCGCCAAATACCGGGAAGTCCACATTATTCAACCGTTTGACGGGATTAAGGCAGAGAGTTGCAAACTATCCTGGCGTAACCGTTGAGAGACATATCGGCACTGCGCGCGTGGACCTTACCCGTGAAGTGACGCTGGTGGACCTGCCTGGGGTGTATTCGCTGGAACCACGATCGGAAGACGAGCAGGTTACGCACGACGTTTTGCACGGGAAGATGCCGGATCTCCCTCGCCCGGATGCGATTCTGTTGATTCTCGATTCGACCAGTCTGGCGCGGCACCTGATGCTGGCTGCGCCGGTCTTGAGCCTGGGCTTGCCGACGCTGATCATTTTGAACATGTCGGACGACTTGAAGCGCCGGGGTGGCAGTGTTGACCCGGAGGCACTCGCTCAGGAGCTGGGCGCTCCGGTAATCCTTGCAAGTGCGGTGCATGGCAGCGGTGTGGACGCTGTGCGCAATTTCCTGTCAAAGACGATTCCGCAACCCAAGCGAATCGAACTGCCAGTGCTGAACAACTTGCCGAGTTGCCGCAAATGGAGTGGGCAGATGACGGAGCAGGCGGGGTACCACCAACCGCTTCCGCCAGAATGGACTTATCGCCTGGACAGGATTGTGCTGCACCCGGTTTGGGGGCCGCTGAGTTTTCTATTTGTTGTGCTGGCTGTTTTCCAGAGCATCTTTACCTTTGCCAAGCCCGCGCAGGATCTGGTGCAGTTGGGCATTCAGGTAAGTGGCAAATGGATTGAATCTTCGATGGCTGAATCCTGGATGCGGGCTTTGCTTGTGGAAGGTGTCTGGAGCGGGGTTGGCAGTGTGATCGTATTTCTGCCGCAGATCCTGATTCTGTTTGCCTTTATTGCAGTGCTTGAGGATTCTGGATATCTTGCCCGGGCAGCTGTGATTGCAGACCGTACGATGGCCAAGGTTGGCTTGCAGGGCAAGAGCTTTATTCCGCTTCTGAGCGGCTACGCTTGCGCGATCCCGGCGATTCTCTCCACCCGAACGATCGAAAACAAACGGGACCGGATTGCGACGATTCTGGTGACGCCGTTGATGACCTGTTCAGCACGGCTTCCGGTTTATACAATGCTGATCGCTGCCTTTATTCCGGACCGGCAGATTCTTGGGCCATTTTTTGGAAGTCGTGCGGCGATGATGCTTGGGCTGTATGTGCTCGGTTTTGTAGCAGCAGCTTCGACGGCGCGATTGCTGAAGAGCACGATCTTCCGGTCTGAAAAGGTGCCCTTCATCTTGGAATTGCCTCCATATCGGGTGCCCCGGTTGAGTAGCATCCTGTATCGCTTGCTCGATCGGGCAAAGGTTTTCCTCAAGCGCGCATCGACTACGATTTTGCTCACCATGATCCTGCTTTGGACGATGGCCCATTTGCCGCTTGAGAATGGAGTTGTTCCGCCCATTGAGCAGAGCTATGCCGGGCAGTTGGGCAAGTTGATTGAGCCGGCAATCGCACCGCTCGGATTTAACTGGAAGATCGGCGTTGGGCTTATCAGCTCGCTGGCAGCCCGGGAAGTGATCGTTGGGACTCTCGGCACACTCTACGGCATACAGGGCGGAGAAGACGAGCTAGGGCTTCAGAAAGCGCTGCAACAGGATCTCAACATGGCATCAGCCGTGGCACTGATGATCTTCTTTGCCTTTGCGCTTCAGTGCATCTCAACTATCGCTGTTGTGAGGCGTGAGACAGGCGGCTGGAAGTGGCCCATTTTGCAGTTCAGCTATATGGGAATTCTGGCCTATGTTTGCGGTTACCTCGCGTATGTGACGGTTCGCTGGTATTCATAGTACTTTTCCGTCCGGTATAGTTTTGTCTAAGGTGTTTCGCTTAGGGTGATTCTCAGGTAGAACTAGAGAGTAGTCTTTATCCCTATGAATCGCATTCTCATTCTCTGCGCTGTTTTAGTTTCGACGATGTCGGCTGTTCCGTTGACCTACAACAACAATGCCTGGTACTCGGGACTCGACCCATATCTGGTCGGCAAGCGAGAGAATTTCATGATCCAGGGTGTGACCGTGGATGCGGTGAAGGATGCCAATGGGTTTACCGGGCAATTTCAGGCCGTACTGAAATTCAACTATGGCGGTGAAACGCCATCGATTGGGAATCTCTCCACCATCAACCCCTATTCTTTCAACTCCAATGGCGTTACTTCGATGCTCCATGCCTCGGATTTGTTCTTCAAGCAAAGCGGTGTCCTGCGTTATGGAGTCCCGCTCGTAGATCACGGGGGGCCAGGCAACATCAATGGCAAGTCTGTTGGCATCGGTGTGTTTGACGATGGGGACCTTTATCAAATTGCAAACGGGATTCAAACGCTAACCTCGACCCAGTTTCTGACCAACGGCACGAATCCGTCACTGTTTGGCAATGGCCGTACGGTCTGGTTGACCAGCGATTCTGCAAATCCGGTTGCGATGCAAACCGGTACAACCCAGATCACCTTCAACGGTTTGTGCACAGACAACAACAATGGGTGCAACCAGGCTGAGTACACGGTGACATTGAACATGAATGGGGCACCGATTCAAGGTTCAGCGTGGTATCTGTTTCTGGCGGGAATCTCCAATGGCACGATTACCCCATATTTCACCGGCTCCACCTGCGGCAACGATCTTCTGGATGCAGCCATTCCTGAGCCGTCCACATGGCTGATGCTTTCGTGTGGCCTCGGTGCAATTCTTTTCCGCGCACGGCTGCGTAACTGATCAGCTTGAAGTTGTAAACTGTAGGCAGGGCTGCAGGGATTTTCCCGGGCGGCCCTTCTTTCGTCTATATGCATAACGTAGTGATTCTCGGTTCCGGCTGCGCGGGAAATACCGCAGCGATTTATACGGCGCGGGCTGGACTGAAGCCTCTCGTGTTGATGGGCAAAGAGCCAGGCGGGCAGTTGTCGATCACCTCTGAGGTGGAGAACTTTCCTGGCTTCCCTGAAGGCATCATGGGCCCACAACTGGTGGAGAACATGAAGCTGCAAGCAGAGCGCTTTGGGGCCGAGTATCGATATGGCTGGGTAGAAGAAGCAGACCTTTCCAAGCGTCCGTTTCGGTTGAAGGTAGACGGAGAATGGCTCGAGACCTCGACGCTGATTGTGGCGACCGGTGCCAGTGCGCGTTGGTTGGGAATTCCGGGCGAGCAGAACTTGATTGGCAAGGGCGTGAGCTCTTGCGCCACTTGTGATGGGTTCTTTTATCGCGGCCTGAAGATCATGGTGGTGGGTGGTGGTGACAGCGCGCTTGAAGAAGCGAACTTCCTGACACGCTTCTCAGAAGTGATGCTGGTGCATCGCCGGGAAGAGTTTCGTGGATCGAAGATCATGATCGACCGTGCCCAGGCCAATCCGAAGATCAAGATGATCTTGAACACGGTAGTGGATGAAGTTGTGGCCAACGAAACCGGAGTTGTTTCTGCGGCAAAGATGAGGAATTTGAAAACGGGCGAGACATGGGAAGAAGCTGTGGACGGCTTCTTTGTTGCCATTGGCCACATTCCCAACACGAAGCCCTTTGTGGGCCAACTGGATCTGGACGAAGAAGGCTACATCGTGTCGCATGGCGGGGCGAGGACGAACATCACGGCTGTCTTCCAC
>CANGVB010000346.1 GCA_947456995.1 Bryobacteraceae bacterium
AAGTTGCGCACTTCGCGGCGGATTTCTTCGTCGGTGTAATCGGGGTTGAGCAGGGCGTAGCTGGAGCGCTCGAAGTGTTCGAAGTAGGCCTCAATGCCAGCGTTCACGGCAAAGGGGTAGCAGGTTTTGAGTTGTTGGGTGAAGGCGGTAGATTCCACCATCGACATGGTTTCGCGCGCAGCGACGGCGCGGCCTACGTTGCCTTTGCCCAGAACGAGATGTTCCTGGGTGTGAGGCTCGCCCATGTTTGAGACGGGGAAGGTGTGCACCAGCAGATAACTCTGCGGCACTGTCTGAATCTCGATCAGATCGAGTTGAAACTGGCTCTTGTTGTGGACGAAGCGGGCCCCCATGGCCTGCCCCATTCCGTTGGTGTAAACCGCTTTGGCTGTAAAGCCCGCGATTGCTTGGTCTTCGGTCAGGTCCTGATACGTCACTCATACCATGCTGCCACGTGCGGATCGGGCAGCCAGAAGAATTAGTTCAAGAGCTTACTTGTCGCCGCCAATATGCAGACCTTTGTGGATTGCATAGAGGGCGAGTTCGAGGCGATCGCTGACGCCGAGTTTGTCGAAGATGTTGTGGAGGTGGTTCTTTACCGTCTGCTCGCTGATGAACATCTTTTCGGCCATTTCTTTGTTCTTGTAGCCCTTGGCTACCAGGCCGACAATCTCACGCTCACGGGCGCTCAAGGGGCTGCGCTCGCGCACCTTGCCCTGATGAGAGTGGGCCATCGAAGAGGAAGAACTGGATGAGGATGAGGACGATGACGAAGAGAAGCTCTCGCCGCCGGCTGTGGCGAACTGTCGCATCACGGCGGCCGTGGTGTGAGAGTCAAGCCAGATTTCGCCAGCGTTTACCTTGCGGATGCTCTTGACGATCAACTCAGGAGCCGTCTGCTTCAGCACAATGCCGCTGCAGCCGAGCTTCATGGCCTGTACAAATTCGTTTTTGTCTTCGCTGGCCGTAAGAATGATGACTTTGGTCTTGCGATTGATATGCTGCAGAGTCTGCAATGCACCAAGCCCGTCGAGATTCGGCATGCGCAAGTCGAGCAAAAGGATATCCGGCTCGTGCATCTGAATTTGTTCGAGAGCCTCACGGCCGTCGTTAGCTTCACCGACAACTTCGAGATCGCTCTCGAGCGTCAGCATCTTCTTGAGGCCATCGCGAACGATGGGGTGGTCATCAGCCAGAACAATGCGAATCTTGCGTGTCGGTGTTTCGTCAATCATAGGTGGCATCTTGAATTCAAGTAAGGATGCGCTCATCTCAGGCATGGCTGGTTCCCTCCGGTTCCTCGTCCTACTCTGATCCTAGGGGTCGACTAGTACTTTTTCAATGGAAGTAATCCCTAGGGATGCCTCAGGAAATCCCTTAGAAAGTTCTAAGTATCGCCTTAGGCAATCATTGCAATTGTGAGGAACGCCATGGAAGGGAAGCCTTCTCTGCGAAAATCGTCTCCTTGAGCTTCTCCAACGCTCCGGTACTTACTAGTCCGCTATAGTACCAAATTACAACACCTGGGAGTTTGCGCGCCCGGGTGGCCTCGATCATCTGGATCAGAACTTCGGGGCTTTTGGAATTCGTAATGTCGATACCAGGAACCAGACGGCTAGTATCCGTTAGAAACCTGATGTTATTGTCGAGTTCGCGAATATAGGTGGCGAGATCGGCTCGATAGATTTGCGGGGAGATGAAATCAACCGCATTTTCTTTTAACCACGCTGGATAATCCTGGGCAAAGGTCTCGAGGCCATAGGGATAGGTAATGGGGGCATTGGTTAGGGTGATGCGCCAATCGACGGCTTTGACGTGTTGGGAGAGAGTCTTGACGAAGTCGCTCAGCTTGCGGGCACGCCAGAGCTTCCACTGGCGGTCTTCGACATTTGAGGGTGGCTCCTTTCCATCGTTTTCGCGAGCATAGATTGCACGCGTGACGTCGTCGTAGCCGCAGTCAAGTTGCGGGTAGCGTGCGCGATCAAATTCGATAGAGTCGATTTTGTAGTTTGTGGCCAGTTCCACCATGAGATCGATGAGCCAGCTTTGGGCTTCGGGGTTGGCGTGAGCGAGCCAATAAAAGTTTTCACGAGTGCCGCTTACCGGGAATGCGTCGACCCCTGCCTTTGTTTTGGCCAGCCATTCCGGATGGCGGTCAAAGATGGGGCCCTTGCGGGATTCACCCGGGTAGTATCCGGAATATCCGGCGACAAATCCATACTCAACCCAGGGGATGCAGGCGAGGCCAAGGGGGGTGGCGTATTCGAGGCACTCGGCCATCACATCGCGGCCACGAAATTCAGGATCAATGGTGAGGCCAGTTTCGCGTTCAAAAACCTTGCTGGGCCAGAGCGGATATCCGCGAGACCAGACGTTGACGAAGACGGCATTGAAGTTTGCTTCGGCTAGGCGCTCAATGGTTTGCTTGAGAGCTTCGGGAGTGGTGAGGGAATCGCGGGCAACCCAGACGCCACGAAGCTCACCTGCGAAGGCCGAGGCGGCCAGGCAGAGGATGAGCGAAATCAAACGCATGTCTATAGTCTCAAGTTACAACTTTTACTATCCTGAGACATGCTTAAACTGCTGGTGCTTCTTTTCCCTGCCTTGCTTCTGGGACAGAATTTTGCCGAGCCGGCGATGGCTCCGAATCGACCGGAGATCTACTTCAGCTCAGGCGGCGACATCTGGAGGGCTCCTGTTGCGGGTGGTGAAGCAAGTCTGCTGGTGTCTCATCCGGCGGACGATTCCCGGCCTATGCCCTCGCCCGATGGCAAGTGGCTGGCCTTTCAATCGACGCGCAGCGGTGCCGGGGACATTTACCTGTTAAATCTCGAATCGAGTTCTTTGCGCAGGCTCACTTTTGATGGTTTTCCAGATGTACTCAATGGCTGGTCTGCCGATAGCGGCTATGTCTACTTTCATTCCAGTTCTCGCGACATTTCCGGGATGAGTGACATCTATCGTGTGCAGGCCGGCGGAGGCACGCCCGAGCGCATTCGCGCTGACCGCTACACCAATGAGTTCTTTGCTGCGCCTTCGCCCGATGGGAAGTCTCTGGTGTTTTGTGCGCGGGGCAATTCCAGCACGCAGTGGTGGCGGCATGGGCATTCGCATCTGGACGAATCGGAGTTGTGGTTGCAGCGCGAAGCAGCGGCGCCGGTGAAGCTGATTGGGCGTGGCGCAAAGCGCCTGTGGCCGATGTGGAGTGCAGACGGAAAGACCCTCTATTACATGAGTGATGAGGGTGGCCATGAGAACTTGTGGGCGCTAGTGCCAGGCCAGAAGCCAAAGTCGATCACACGATTTGATAGCGGCCGATTGTTGTGGCCATCGATCCACGCCTCAGGCAAAACGATCGTCTTTGAGCGCAACTTCAAAATTCATAGCCTCGACCTTGCAACGCTCAAGACGCAGGAGCTGACGTTCAGCCTGCGAGGCGTCCCATCGAGCGTGATTCCCGAAAGACGAGTTCTGTCGCAGGGCTTTAGCTCGCTTGCGGTAGCGCCCGATGGCAAGAAGCTGGCTTTTGTGGCTCGCGGTGAAATCTTTGCGTCGGCGACGCGCGATGCGGCCGATGCCTTCCGCGTCACTAACAGTCCGGGGCCGGAGGCGAATCTCAGTTGGAACCCCGATTCGCTGCGTCTGGCTTATCGCTCTGAGCAAGGGGTAAATTCTCAGATCCATGTCTATGACTTCAAGACGAAGCTTGAGACCCCCATCACCAGCGGAAGTGGCGTGCATTCGCTGCCGCGCTGGGCCCCCGATGGCAAGGCGCTTGTTTATCTGCGTAACGGTACAGAGCTGATGCTTTGGGAAGAATCGACAAAGACTGCCCGTTCTATCGCGGTGGGCCGCTTTGGGTTGCCGCCCTTAGACCAGCAGTTCAGCCCGGCCTGGTCTCCCGATTCCAAATGGCTGGCATTTATCGCCAAGGGGGAAAAGAATTTCCGCAATGTTTATGTAGTTGGCACCGCTGGCGGGGATGCGCGGCAGATCAGTTTTCTGCCGAACATCAACTCTTCTGGCGTAGTCTGGGCACCGGACGGTGAGGCCATCTACTTCTCCACCAACCAGCGCACTGAACCTGCGGCGATCGTCCGCATCGACCTTCGCATCAAGACGGCAGCGCTGCGCGAAGACAAGTTTGACGAGCTCTTTCAGGCAGCCGCAAAGAAGGAAGCCGTCAAGCCTGTCAGTATCGACTTTGAAGGCATCCGCCGACGGGCTACACTGCTGCCGCTGGGTCTCGACACTGGCGCATTTGTGTTGAGCCCGGACGGCAAGACCCTTGTTTTTGCTGCTCAATCTGGCCCTCAGGTGCAGCTTTACACTGCCGGCATTGACCCCTTGCGCAGTGCGCCGCTACTGCCACGACAGCTCACCAGCACCCCGGGCTCGAAGGGAAATCCGCAGTTCACCAGCGATTCCAAAGAGGTGTATTTCGTCGAGCAAGGTCGTCTGGTGGCGATGTCTCTCGATACACGAACGCCGCGAGCAATCTCACCAACAGCCGAGCTGATCGTTGATTTTGATGCCGACAAAAAGGAGCTATTCACCGAGGCCTGGAGCTACCTGAATGCGCACTTTTACGACAGCAAATTCCATGGCACCGACTGGGCAGCGACGCGGGAACGCTTCGAGCGGCCGGCGCTGGCTTCTAGAAGCCCTGAGGAGCTTCGCCGCACGCTCAACCTGATGATTGGCGAGCTCAATGCCTCGCACCTTGGCTTCAGCCTACCTTTGTCTGCACCAGCAAGCGGCGGGCGGCTGGGGGTTGATTTCGAAGGCTTCAAGATCACTACGGTGCTGCCGCTCGGGCCTGCAGCCTTGGCTGGTGTCTCCCCCGGGATGACGCTTACGGCAATCAATGGCAAGGCGTTGACAGCCTCTTCAAACTTGGATGAAATTCTGGAATTCAGTACTTCAAAGAAGACCACGCTGACACTGGA
>CANGVB010000347.1 GCA_947456995.1 Bryobacteraceae bacterium
GGAGGCGAGAGGAACAGAATTTGTGTTATGTTAAGCAACTAAGATACTTTCTTTATGTTTAAATCTTCTTTGTTTTGGACTTTGAGTGGACTTGTTGCTCTCGTGACATTGGGCGTGATGCCACAGGCTGCTCAGGCGGCTCCGATCACCTACACGCTGACCGGACAGGGATCAGGTACGTTTAATGGAACGATCTTTACGGACCAGGCGTTTACGGTCACGGGAGTTGGTGACACGGCGAATCTTACAACCATTTCAGGCTTTAATTTGCCAGCTGTACCGCTGTCTGCCATGAGTTTCACGATCAACGGATTTGCTACAGCAACTGCGTCTACACAGATGTACATGTCTAATCTTCATTCTTTAGTCCCGAATAACTTGTTTTTTGGAGATTCGCTGGCGAATCCGGCCTTTCTGCGCTTTTTGGCTACGGGTACTGGGACATGGAACGTGATTAGCGATTTGGGGCCTCTTTCAGTCAGCCAGGCAATTGGGCTGACTGGCGGGCCGACAGAAACCAATTTAGGTCCTGTAACGGTTTCCAGCATTACCGGTCCAACGACGTTCACGGCAACACTGGGGGCGGCCGAAGTGCCCGAGCCAAGCACGCTGGTGATGCTCGGTTTGGGGTTGTGCGTGGTGGCTCGTCGCCGCAAGTAGCTCAGTTTTTCATGGTTGGTTTTCAGGGTGAATCGGGCGGAATGGGGCGTTGGGGATAACAGACTTCGGGAGTATATGATTTCCTGATACCAGCAAGTCGAGTTCGCTGGTGGATTCTTACGCTGCTGTTCGTTGCGACGACGATTAACTATCTGGATCGAATCGCTTTCGGCATTCTGGTTCCGGAGATCGGGAAGTATATGTTGGTGGACGAACCGAAGTATAGGCGGCTCACGTTAGCGTTCGAGATGCCGTACATGATCGGGGTTCCTGATCCTTGGGAGGTTCGTAGAGCGTTATGGGGCGCTGATTGGGTGTACGGTGGCGGTGGCGTGGTGGTCGCCGGCGGCAAGCCGGACCGTGGCCGAGTGGTTTCCGAAGCGGGACCGTGCGTTTGCGACGGGGATCTTCAAAGCGGGACAAATGTGGCGGCGATGGTGGGGCCTCCGGTGTTTGCCTATTTGGTGGCGGGGTTTGGTTGGCAGGGTTGTTTCCTGGTGACGGGTTCGATGGGGTTCGTCTGGAAGGTGATCTGGTGATTGAGTACGGGACGGCGGTTGGTTACTTTTGATGTGGGGGTTCGTCTGCCTCGGCGCATTTTGATTTGCTCTAGGTCAAGCGTATCAAGGCAATTTCTGCATCAGTCCCGACTCTGGCGGGAACGCCCACTGTTCCAATCCCACTTGTCACGTACATTACAGCGTTGGAATGCCGATACACGCCATACGTAAAGGGCGTGTAGAAGGCGGCGGGATTCAAGCCGCGATGTAAGATCTCCAGATTTATCTGGCCGCCGTGAGTGTGGCCTGCCAATGTCAGATCCCAGCCCTGGATTGCCGCTTTCTCAAAGACATCAGGATTGTGAGAGAGCAAGAGATTCAAATCTCCCTTCTGTATCAACTGCCCGGACTTGCTGAGGTATCTTGACCCTTTGCGTTGATAATCGACTCCAGCCAGGTTGATTGCTGCTTTTCCGAAGTGAAGGCGTCGGCTTTGAGAGCGCAGGAAGTGGATTCCCGCACGCTGGCCAAGCAGAGTGGTCTTGTCTTCGGCCTCGGCAACAATCTCGTGGTTGCCAAGGCAGCCCCAGATTCCTGAACTCGCTCTCAGGCGAGCCAGTTCAAGAATTGTTTCTTCAAGAGGGTCTCCGTAGGAAGTGATCAAGTCTCCAGTGATCAATGCCAGATCCGGGTTGAGGCTGTTTGCCTGATCCACCACCCGCCTGAGTCTCTCTATAGGAAAGAATGAGCTGACATGCATGTCACTGATATGAAGAAGGCGCAGGCCCCGGAGATCCTGTGGCAGGCCCGGAATTGGCAGAACCACTTCTTTCACCACAGCATCTCGATTGGCTTTGTGAATGGCAAAGCCAATTCCTGAAAGAGGCGTCAAGGCCAGAGCTGCGGTGGCTTTCAGAACATGCCGCCGTTGTGGATCAACGCCTGGCCTGGTTGCCCGCTTCCAGAGGCTTTTTGCAACGAGGATAGGGATTGAAGCGACAAACCAAACGACGCCTGCAGATCGAAGCCAGTGGACCGCAGGGAGCCATTCGAATAATCGAATTGCATCTGCAGCCATGGTGGATAAACTCAGCGTGGTCCAAATCGTCAGAAGCAGCCAACGCGGGCGCGAGGCAAGTGACAATCGATAGTTAAGCGCTGCAGCCAGGCATGCGAGGCCTATCTCGAAAAGGTGCATCACGCAGCCTTGCTTTGGGATAGTGATTGACCATACTGTTCTTTGTAATAGTTCAGATAATCACCACTACGAACCGACTTCACCCATTGCTGATTGTCTTTGTACCAATGAATCGTCTGGCGGAGACCGTCCTGAAAGGAGATCAATGGCCGCCAGTTCAACTCGCGCACAATCTTGTCGAAGTTGACTGCATAGCGGCGATCATGGCCAGGGCGGTCTTTGGTTGGGGCCAACAAAGATTTGGGGCGATCCAGCATCGCAAGGATGCTTTCGAGCACGTATCGATTGGGGCGAGGAAAGCCTCCACCGATGTGATAGGTATGGCCGGCCCGGCCGCCGCGGAGTGTGGAAATCAGTGCGCGGCAATTGTCTTCAACGTGTATCCAGTCACGCACCTGCATGCCGTCGCCATAGACGGGGATCGACTGGTTCTCCATTGCATTGCAAATCGCAAGCGGGAGAAGCTTTTCAGGGAATTGAAATGGCCCGTAGTTATTGCTGGTTCTGGTGATCACGTAGTCTGTGCCGAAGGTTTCCCCTGCAGCGCGAACCAGATGTTCTGCAGCGGTCTTGGATGCGGCGTAGGCGCTGCGTGGCTTCAAAGCAGAATCCTCTTTGAGCCATTCTTCAGGGTGCATGCTGCCGCCTACCTCGTCTGTTGAAATATGAAGGAAACGAGCCACCTTTCGATGTCTGGCAGCGTCGAGGAGAACCTGAGTGCCCAACGCGTTGGTACTCACAAATTCTGCAGCGCCATTGATGCTGCGGTCGACGTGCGACTCAGCTGCAAAGTGGACAACGGCGTCGGCACCGTGGGGAATTGCCTCTAGAAGCGCCTCGGAATGGCGAATGTCGCCCCTAACAAATGTGTAGCCTGGATGGTCTTCTACAGACGTCAGATTTGCGAGATTCCCGGCGTAAGTGAGTTTGTCGAAATTGATGATCTCGTCCTGGGGAAAACGTTTCACCCAGTCTCGAATGAATTGAGAGCCTATGAATCCGGCACCGCCGGTTACGAACAGTTTCATGATGTTGTCTCCTGAGTTTGGTTTTCTTATTTGTGTTGAGTAGCCCAGTCGTAGGCGATGCGGGGATGATTGTGAGCGAGGCGGCCTTCGTCATCGGGATTGTAGAAGCGGTTGGTGGCATAGACTAGAACGCCGGGTGAGGGACTGACAATCTTGTAGCCATGGGCCACACCAGGCGGGATGATCATGCGCCAGGGACGCTGCTCGCCAACATAGATTGTGTTCTTGGCACTGTAAGTGGGAGAGTCCGGTCGAAGGTCGACAAGAGCAACCTGAAATGTACCGGTGACCGGTGCCCAGAAATCGGTTTGATGCAGATGCAGATGGAAAGCCTTGATGATGCCGGGATAGCTGACAGCAGCCGCAACTTGGGTGCTGTCTGCCGGAAACGATCGAATCAGGCCTGTACCGGTGCGAAAGAGTTCTTGAAACCAGCCACGATCATCGGGCCAGAGCGACGCAGCTTCGAGCTTCACGCCATCAATCAGTTTCGGAGATTGAAGCGATGTGATGAGGCTGCCGAGACCTGGCTCGCATGCTGGAATTTCGGTATACACGGGAGGATCCATGAGGCCGATCATGCCGCCACCGCCAAAGAATTAGAGTTGAAGGTCTGTCTGAGATCCGCATGACGCTTCGCCATTTGAGAGGCTTCGAGCATGGAATCAAACGTGCCGGCATCGATCCATTCGCCACTCAACATTTCAAAGCCGAGCTGACCTTCGTCGAGATAAGACCTGTTCAGGTCTGTAACCTCCAGCTCTCCTCGTGCAGACGGCTTCAGCGTCCGAATCTTGTCAAAGACGGAGCGATCGTAAAGGTAGAGACCAGTGACTGCCAGATTGGATTTGGGCTGACTGGGCTTCTCTTCGATCGAGAGGATGCGATCCTCAGCCAGCGCTGCAATCCCGAAACGCTCGGGATCAGGAACAGGCTGCAGAAATACCTTTGCACCCACAGGCTGAGCTGCGAAGTTTCTCACGGTATCCGCAACATTGTGGCCAAAGATCAGATTGTCTCCAAGCATGACGAAGAGCTCTCTGCCGCTGGCAAAAGATTCTGCCAAAGACAATGCCTGTGAGATGCCTCCCGCTTTCTCTTGCACCGTGAAGTAGAGGTTCCTCAGTCCGAACTGGCTTCCGTCATTGAGAACGCGCATCATGTCGCCGCAGGTGTTTCCACCGGTGACGATCATCACTTCTTCAATTCCAGCCTCGGCCATCAGTTCGAGCGGATAGTAGATCATCGGCCGGTCATAGATCGGCAACAAACTCTTGTTGGTGACGTGTGTGAGAGGCATTAGCCGCGTACCATTGCCGCCGGCCAGAATTACACCCTTCATGGAAGACTCCTCGTTCTTTGTGTTTGTAGCGGAGAGGCGTAATTCGCTTCTCGCTTGCACCACTAGAGAGGCAAGTGGTTGACCAAAGTGAAAGTAGTACATCGAAGCAGTCGCAATCGAGAGAATCTAAAGGATTTGCCCTTGCCAGTGGGAATGGGGGTAAAGAAGTAGAAGTGTTTCGCTCCGTGACAGCGGGTGATTCAGTTGTTCCTTTCCAA
>CANGVB010000348.1 GCA_947456995.1 Bryobacteraceae bacterium
ACATACGGTTGAGCGCACGGTCTATCGATGCTGCGCTGGCAGCAACTGCGAAGAGGAGGAGAACAAAAAGCCTAGCTGAAGAGGCGCTCATAGGTTTCGCGCGTCCTCTTCTGCAAGCCGTCTAAATCAGGTTCGGGATTTTCGAGTGAACGGTGGCCGGGCAACCAGCGGTCAAGCATGGCCCAGAGTGCATCTCTGGCTGCAGGAGCATCTGGCAGCGTGTTGCCGCTTTGCCCGGTGTACAGACGCATGCCGTGATCGACTGCGCGGAAGGTTTTCGCCGCTTCGGCGAGAAAAGCGGCGTCATCCTGTTCAAGATGTCCCATTTGTTCCACTACTTCAATCCGTTCGAGTGTATTGAGAACCTTGAAAAAGATTCCGGCACTCTTGAGGCGCAGGTACAAAAGCAGAAAGTCGATATCGTAGAAGCCGCCCCGGCCAGCCTTGAGCGGATTTGTTTTGCCCTGCTCCTTCTCCAGACGCGCGCGCATGTCGCTAAGTTGCTTTTTCGAGCGGTGGGATTGACCGTAGCGCCGCCAATCGACTTTTTGCAGCTCGGTGAGAAAGCGTGTGGCACGGTCGAGGTTGCCGGCAACGGCGCGGGCCTTCAGGTAAGCGATACCTTCCCAGGCCTCGGCATGCTGGGCGAAGTAATCGATGTAGGTGGATTCCAACTGCACGAGGTCTCCCTCACGGCCAAAGGGCCGCAGGCGCGCATCGACTGTAAAGATTACGCCGTCGCCGGTATAGGCAGTCAGAATCTCAATCATCCGGGCGGCTACGCGCGTCCAGAACTCCATCGCCTCGGCCGATTCATTGGGGAGGATGAAGACGAGATCAGCGTCACTGCCGAGATCAAACTCGCGCAACCCGAGGCGGCCCAAAGCCACCACCATCATTGGGTGGGAAAGATCCTGCTCTCCCTTGCCCACTGCCTGGATGGCCACCTGGTAGCAGTGCCCAATGATCGAATCGGCCAGATCGCTATTGGCTGCTAGCGTCTCAAATACGGGCTGGGCCATGAGCAGGCTCTCGCACTGGAGGCGGAACAAGCGCCGGCGGTAAGCCTTGCGCAGGCTTGCCTCTTCGTGCCACTCGCCGGAAACCAAAGCTCCGTTGCGCAAGCCACGCAGATCTTCGAGCCAGTCGGGCTGACGAATCAGCTCGTCGGTCAAAAACGGACTCAGCGCCGTCAATTCCCGCAGATCTGTCATCACCTGCTCATCGCGATAGAAATCGCCCCAGCGGCCCTCCAGTTGCTCGCAGAGACGCTCCCACTGGGCACGGTGCTGATGCGACGGAACGCTGCGAGTGGCCGGAATCTCCATCACCGCATGGCCGTAGATCACGCGCGAGTAGATGGCCTCGACCGCCCCTAGATGTTCTTTCAACTTTTCGATCAGGCGCGGCCCGGAATTCTCGACACCCAACTGCAGTGCAGGCATCCGTTGCGAGAGACTTTCGATTTCCTCGAAGCTTTCGGGCAGGCAGTGGGTCTGGCGGTCTTCCATCACCTGCAGACGATGTTCGAGGTGCCGGAGGAACTCGTATGCTTCGATCAGCGCAAAATATTCTGACGAAGAAATGAGCCCTTTGTCGTGCAGCCGAGTGAGGGCGATCATTGTGCTGGTTGTGCGTACCCAGGCTTCGCGCCCGCCGTGAAGGCGTTGCAGGCACTGCACCAGAAACTCGATGTCGCGAATGCCGCCGCGGGTGAGCTTTACGTCGATGGCGCCGCCGTTGAGTTTGCGATTGGATAGTTTCTCATTCCAGCGCACACGGGTTTCACTGACGGCTTCGATTGCCGAGAAGTCAGTGGTGGTGCGGTAGGTGAGCGGCTCAACAAATTCGATCAGCGCCTGGCCGACTTCGCGCTCGCCGGCGCAGACACGTGCCTTGATCATCATCTGCAATTCCCAATCGCGCGCCCTCGCCCGGTAATACTCTTTCGCGCCTTCGAGCGTTACTGCGATTTCCCCAAGGCTGCCTTCGGGCCGAAGCCTGAGATCTACCCGGTAACAGATGCCTTCTGCGGTGTAGGCACCAAGAAAATGCGTCTGCCGCTGTGCGAGCTTCTCGAAAAACTCTTTATTGCTGAGCGCTTCTGGCCGGTCTGTCTGGCCGCGGCCGCTATAGACGTACATCAGATCGATGTCGGAGCTGTAATTTAATTCGTTGCCGCCCAGCTTTCCGAGCGCCAGAATGCTGCAGCCGCAGACGGTGCCGTCTTCGAGGCGGGGTTTGCCGTAGAGCGCTTCGGCTTCGGCGCGGAGCTTTTCGTAGCTCCAACTGAGAATTGCATCAGCGAGAGCCGAAACCTCGGCCGTGGTTTGCGCGAGGGTTGCGTGTCCGAGGACGTCACGCAAGAGGATGCGGGTGAGGCAGCGGCGGCGAAAGGCTGCCAGGGCCAAATTCTGTAAAGGCAGGAGGTCGAGCATTTCCCGGAAGTCGTCCTCGTAGAAATCGCGATCGAGGGTTAGGGTCTCGAGCCAATCCGGGTGCTGCCGCACCTCTTCAAAAAGGACGCGGCTGTGCAGTTTCAGGATTTCTTCGTGCGGACGGAGCAATGGTTAGACGACCTGGGCCAAAAGGGTGATTTTATCACCGGGGAAAAGCGGCCCCGCTTTGAGCACGCGGGCATACCAGCCGCCTCGTCCCTCCAGTTTCAAGAGCTTTTGAATTTTCCCAATCCCTTCTTCGTTGTAGACGTCGAGTGTACGGCAGGGCTCGCGCAGCTTGGTGAGTTCAATTTCGCAAATCGATCCCAGCCGGTACTGTTGCCCGGCCTGCATCTGCCGGTAGTCGAGGCCCAGGGTTGTCAGGTTCTCTCCGAGTGCGCCGGCGAAGAGCCGGTAGCCCAGCGTATTCAACTCATCGACTACTTCCTGGCCAATCAGTAGCAGGGCCTGCTTCGGCCCGCCATGATATTTGGGATTTCTCCAGGAATCCCCGTCGAGTCCGCGTGGCGTGAGGTTTCCTGACAGAAGAGCACGCTTGGGGATACCCCCGGGGGAGATATTGATCTGGCTTATTTCTCCGAACATAGCAATCTTTCCATTATCCGAATCAATCGCCTCCATAAAAATAAAGGATCGGCAACGAATGATTCGTGGCGCTTGGATTCGAGGGTTTTGAAGTTCTATAATCGAGCATCGGCCTTGTGCCGAGGTTTGTCTATGTTGGGTTTCGAAACCGGTACTTGCGTCTCCGTTGACCGCCCGGATCTCATGTTCGTAATTGATCTGCTCAACAGCCAGCATCCTACCTACTCAATCGAGGGAATGAATGTCTAACGATTTGCGCAATTTTTTATCGCTCTCCTATGGGGAGTTGGAAGACCTGAACCTGGCCGCGAAGGAGCAACGCAAGAATCGCGTGTCCGCCGACGTCATCCGGGAAGAGCGCCTCAAGTATTTGACTGACGAAAAGCGCATTAAAGCCGTCACCGTCATGTTTAGCGACCTCGAGGGCCGCCTCCACACACTCGACTACGACAAGAAGTTCTTGATCGGCAGCTACGATAACCTGACTTTCGACGGTTCTTCGATCCGCGGCTTTACCGCCCAGCGTGAAAGCGATCTCCGTCTCGGAATGGACTGGAGCGCTTTCTATTGGGGTCCGGCCGATGTTTTCGGCTCCGGTAAAGTCCTCCTGTTCAGTGAGGTGATCGACAAGGACGGCTCGCCCTACGGCGCCGACCTGCGTGGCGTGCTGAAGCAGTATGCCAACAAGCAGTTTGAGAAGAACGGCTACTCGCTGCATGCCGCCAATGAAATCGAAGGCTTCCTCTTCCAGGGCGTCGATGCCGAGCGTCATTATCACGAGACCGGCAAGTTTGAATATGTAAACACCGGTGGCTATTACCACTCGCTGCCTGGCGACCAGTTGCGCACCTTTATCGATACCTGCGCCGAAGTACAGCGCGCGATGGGCTTCCAGAACGAGAAGGATCACCCGGAAGTTGCGCCTTCGCAGTTTGAAATCAACTACAGCTACGGTGACGTGGTTACCGCAGCCGACCAGATCCAGATCTACAAGCTGATCGCTCGCCAGGTTGCTACCAAGATGGGCCTGACTGCCAGCTTCCTGCCGAAGCCGGTTGTGGGCGTCAACGGTAGCGGTATGCACACCAACGTTTCGATCACCAAGGGTGGCAAGAATATCTTCTATGACGCCAAGGGCGAAGAAAATATCAGCAAGACTGCATGGCAGTTTATCGATCGTATTCTGACCCACGGCAACGACATCTGCCTGCCGCTCAATGCCAGCGTCAATGCTTATCGTCGTCTCGATCCGCACTTTGAAGCCCCGAACCAGATCAAGGCTTCTGCTACCGATCGTGGTTCGATGGTTCGTATCCCGATCGGGAACGAAAAGAGCGCTCGTGTTGAAGTTCGCTCGGTTGGCCCGGACGCAAATCCGTATCAGGTTCTCTACACCGTGTTCAAGACCGGGATCGACGGCGAAATCGCCAAGATCAAGAATCTGCGCCAGGCCGATCGTTACCTGCCCGACAACATCTACACCGCAATTGACAACTTCCGCGCCGCATCCTGGACGACGGAACTGTTTGGTGAAGACGTCAAGGCACGCTTCGCAGACCTCAAGCAGGCTTCTGCTGACCGTTGTGCCCGCCAGTTGGGCACGGTGGTTAAGGCTGCTGAAGTTCAGTTCCACCACGAAGTCTACAATCAGTACCTTTGGAACCAGTTCTAAACTGGCTCTACAAGCTAACGCTGAAAAGCCCCCGGTCGCAAGATCGGGGGCTTTCTTTTGGGAGCAATGGAAAAGGCCGCACTCACCATCCCGGTGAGTGCGGCCTTTTCTAAAACAAGCCAGTGGCCTGGCAGCTAGATCGCGCTAGAGCCACGATCTCCGTTGCGAATGCGGATGGCATCGGCTACGTCGTAGACAAAGATCTTGCCGTCGCCGATCTTACCGGTGC
>CANGVB010000349.1 GCA_947456995.1 Bryobacteraceae bacterium
CACCTTCAAGGGTGTGCCAACACAAGTGAACGGCTCTACCAGAGTGCCGGGAGATGGCTTCATCTCCAAGCTAAGCGCGGCGCGAGCGCTTGTTTACAGCACTTTTCTGGGTGGGGCGAGAATGGATGCCGTAACAGGAATTGCAGTCGACGCAGCAGGCTTCGCCTACGTTACCGGAGGCACCGTGTCTACGGACTTTCCCGTCACGACGGGTGCGGCGCAGTCTACCTACCGTGGCAGCGGCGCGGTGGGCACGATTGGTGCTTCCTACGGCGGCGACGCTTTTGTAACCAAGCTAAACGTAACGGGAACCGCGTTCTCCTACTCCACCTACCTGGGAGGATCGGGCGATGAAGGAGGGCTGGGCATCGCAGTGGATGGCGCGGGGAATGCGTTCGTAACTGGATTTAGTCTCTCCACTGACTTCCCCAAGACTGCTGACGCCTTGCAGTCGATTCATGGTGGCTTTGGCGGCCAGGCAATCGCTGCGAATTCAGAGTTTCAAGTTCCAGAACGACCACGCAACACTGGCGATGCGTTTCTCACCACGATGTCCGCCACAGGTGCCATCACATATTCCAGCTTTTACGGCGGAAGGGGTGACGACGCGGGCGCAACCATCGCACTCGATTCAGCGGGCAACGCCTACATTGGCGGCAACACGCTTTCTACCGCATTGCCTGGAACCGCTTCTGGTGCGCAAGCCACCTATACGGGCGCAGGCCAGCAATGGCCTCGCGGTGATGGCTTCGTAACGAAGTTTGATTTCGGCACCAGGCTTCCTGCGCAACCCGCGCGCATCAACATCGTCCCTGGCTTTTCAGGCTCAGGCAGCGTGTCCACCAGACTCGCCACCCCATTCACTGTAGAACTGGTCGACGCGGCCGGTGCCGTTGTCGCAAACACAGCGGTTAGCTTCTCGGCTACTGGTGCAACGGTGAGCCCAGCCACTGCGACTAGCGATGGCCAAGGCCGAGCTTCCACAACCGTTACACTGGGCGCAACTGCTGGTAGCGGCTCGGTAACCGCCACCGTCGCAGGAATTCCGGTTGCGAGCGCCCCTCTAACAATTACTGCAGCTTCGCAGGGCCCCTCGATCAGTGCACTGGTGAATGGCGCCAGCTTCTTGCCCAACCTCGCGCCCGGATCCTGGATCACCGTCTATGTCAACGTAACCGCCAGGACAAACGCAACGGCGAGTGTCGTCCCGCTTCCCACCTCACTCGGGGGCTTTCGCATATTGGTGAATGGCACGCCGATTCCGATGTACCTCGTGTTTGCGCTCTCCTCTGGAACGCAGTTGAATGCGCAGCTTCCATACGAAGTGGCTCCTGGGTCCGCACAGGTTGTAGTGGAACAGGACGGCGTCGCCTCCGCAGCATTCCCGATTACAGTCCAGCCCAGCGCACCGGGAATCTTTGTTTTCGGCAACAACCGCGCAGTCGTGCAGAACGTTGGGCCCGATGGCTCAGTGACGGTGAATACAGCGGATAACCCTGTGGCCGCAGGAGACATCATCATTGCCTACTTCACCGGACAAGGTGCCTTGAACAATCCCGTGCCAACAGGCGGAGTGGCGGGAAGCAGCGTGCTCTCGATCCCCACCCAGGCCTACTCAGCGACCCTCGATGGTGCGCCAATTCCGGTCGCATTCCTCGGTATGACTCCCGGTCAAATTGCGCTTGGGCAGGCAAACATACAGATTCCAAGGGAAACCAGACCTGGCACTTATCCACTGGCAATTAGAATCGGTAACGCAACCAGCAACGGGCCTCTGATTACCGTCACCAATCCACGTCCATGAACACCCGGCGTCATTGGCAGTTGATCCTCGGCATTGCGGCAATTTTGCTTCTGATCGGGGTCAGCGTCACGCTCGTATTCGGCAACGGAGGCACCATCAGAAGTAGCGGCCTCCCCCCTCAGGTCAGGGTGCCGCTCCAGTCGAAAACGTTGTTCGCGGCTTCGAAGTGGGGTGGCACAGTGAAAGAGGTTCACGGCCGTCCAGGAGACCACGTCGCAAAAGGGCAAGTCCTGATTCGTCTGGAATCCTCGGCGCTGGTGGAGCAACGGAAGAACTTGGTAGAAGCAATCCGGATCACACGCACCGCGCTGGAATCCTCGAAGGAAATGTCGGCTTTCCCGGCAGCATTGCGATCCTCAGTGGTGGAAGTGCATCCCGAGGTAAGTGCAGCCGAAGACCGTTACATTCGAGCTCTAGCCGCGCTCGATCACGCAACCGGTGCCGAGGAGCGATTGGCAGCGCAGGCGGAGTGGAATCAAGCTTCGGCCAAACGTACCGAAGTGAGGGTTCGCATCGGCCGATCGCTGGCAAGCGGGGAGGCCTTCCAAGGTCTGGCATCCATGGTCCCGCAGCTTGAAACCCGCCTCCGCGAACTGGACCAGATTTTGGCGGACAGCGAAGTACGCGCGCCTGAGACGTCGGTAATC
Organism: Bryobacteraceae bacterium; assembly: GCA_947456995.1. Lineage (GTDB taxonomy): Bacteria > Acidobacteriota > Terriglobia > Bryobacterales > Bryobacteraceae > Bryobacter. The sequence goes on from CANGVB010000349.1 coordinate 2,452, forward strand.
GACGTCCTCGATCTACATGCCGGAGACCGGCTCCTGCCCGGGAACCCTTCGGCAGTTTTGTCTCTGCCTGGCGAATACTTCTGCGAGTTTCCCGTCCCTGTGAGAGATGCTTCGGCACTGGCCATTGGCCTGAAATCGCAAGGTACCTTTGGCCATGAGACTTTCCAGTGGCAAGTAGAGGCGCTGACTCTGCGTACGGTACCAATCGCCCTACGGGAGGATCGCCAAGTGGCGCAGGAAACCTTGGTGCGTGCTCGTATATTTTTAGCAAAGGCTCCGCCCGGAGCCATGGTGACGCTTGAACTTCCTCAATCCGGGATCCCCAAGTGATTACTCCTGCAGTGTCAGCCTCCGGGATCTCAAAGAAGTTCGGAGCCAATCTCGTTCTAAAGGGCCTCGATCTCGAAGTTGCACCCGGCGAAATCTATGGCATGTTCGGATCAAACGGCTGCGGCAAGTCAACCCTCTTGCGAATCCTGGCGGGAGCAACTCGCCCCACCACGGGTACAGTTTCCATACAGGGTTTTGCTGGCTACGTTGCCCAGAGGTTCAGCCTCTATCAAGACCTTACTGTCGATGAAAACCTCTCATTTTTCGCGCGCTGCTACAGGCCCCCGGATGCGGCCCTTCGCGCGAACATTGACGAGGTGCTCGAACGGTTTAGACTAACGCCCTTCAGAAACACGAGTACGGGCCAGCTCTCGCACGGCTGGAAACAGCGCGTGGCTATCGCCTCTGCCTTGTGCCATAAGCCCTCTGTGCTGCTGCTCGATGAAGTCACAGCCGGAATTGATCCCAGAGCCCGCGCGGATTTGTGGAGCATACTCATCGAGTCCGCACAGTCCGGCACAGCCATCATTCTCACAACTCACTTTACCGATGAGGCAGATCACTGCCACCGCACCAGCTACTTGCAGGACGGAGTGCTCTGCCCCGGCCTCACAATCACTGGAGACTCTGCCTGATGCACCGGATGCTCGCAGTTTTGGTGAAAGAGTTCCAGCACATGTTGCATGACCCGGTCACCCTGGTGCTCACCTTTGGCTTGCCCATTGTGCAGCTCCTCCTCTACGGGTATGCACTGGAAACGCGGGTGCACAATGTGCCGGCAGCCCTGATCAACCACGATCACCACAGAGCCGGAAATTTACTCGCCCAACGCATCGCACAATCGCCTCTTTTTTTGCTTCGGGAATCACTCCAGTCCGAACAGGAAATTCAAGCTGCGCTGCGTCGTGGGTCCATTCGCGTAGCCATCGAGATCCCGCCCGACTATACCGCCAATCTGATGTACCTTCGAAAAGCCATCGTGCGGGTTTGGGTGGATGGTGCAGACGCAACCACTTCCACTTTCTTGTTGACGGCGCTTGATTCGCTCGGCCTGGAAGCATCGGTAGACCAGATTCGAGTGCTTGGAGCCGCGTCCGGCATTGGCGTCGCGCAGGCCCCCGGTGTAACAATCCAATCGCATGTTTTGTCCAACCCAAGCGGACGTACGGTAGCCTTCCTCATCCCCGGCTTGATCGCGATTCTTGTGCAAACCATTACCGCACTGCTGATGGCTCTTTCATTCGCTTCCGAGCGTGAAGCCGGAACACTTGAGCAGATGTTGGTCACCCCGCTTGGCCGTGGTGCCATCATCACCGGTAAGGCAATCGCAATCGCTTTGGTCGGCTTCGCTGAGACAGCCTTTCTCGTATTCCTGATGCGCTATCTCTTTGTCATTCCCATCATGGGGAGCCTCGGGCTTTTCCTCGCATTCGTACCCCTCCTGGTTCTGGTTCCCCTGGGGCTGGGGTTAGTAGTTGCGGCCCATTCTCACAATCACTCCCAGGCGATCCAGTTCGCCAACGTGATCCTGATACCGTCCATCCTGCTTTCCGGCTTCGTTTTTCCCAGAGAGTTCTTGAAGTTCCCTTTTGACCAGATCAGCAGCCTGCTGCCTTCGTCTTATCTGGTAGAGCTGAGCCGCGATATTGTCCTGAGAGGCGCGCTGGGGTCGGATGTCGCCGCTAAGATCGGGATCATAGTCGCCTTCGCCGTAGTCTTGTTAGTGGGCGGCTTCCTCGATGTGCGAAGATCCCTCGGCCGGCGATAACTTGAAGCAGCCCAAGCCAATGGTTACAACATTTGGTATCGTCTGAGGAATGGAATCGATGACCCAGCCGATGGAAGCGGTTGCCCCCGTTTCAGAAAAGAGCCGCGTCAATCTGATAGACGCCTTACGCGGGGTTGCACTGCTGGGCATCCTCGCCATGAACATACCGGGATTTTCGATGCCCGAGTATTCGTCAGAGTCATACCGCAACGATCCCAGCCAACTTAATTTTTGGCTCAACGCTTTCATCTCGATACTGATGGAAGGCAAGATGCGCGCGATGTTCGGGATGCTCTTTGGGGCGGGCATCCTTCTTTTTGTGGCATCCAAAGAAAGAGACGGCAAACCGGTTCATGGCCTGTTCTACCGCCGGATGATGTGGCTGGTACTC
>CANGVB010000350.1 GCA_947456995.1 Bryobacteraceae bacterium
ATTGCTGCTTTGCGTAATACGGCGCGAGCGGATTGGCTTAGGTCTGGCAAGAGTAAATTAGCTGCCGATGTGGTGGAGGCTTATCTCAATAAGGGGAAGGTTATCAAGGCGCTTGAGGCTGAGTTCATGGCTCTGCCAGTAGAAGAAGAGGTGGCCCGCTTGAAGCGAGAGACGCCCGATCTGCCGCGCGGTTATTTTATGGAAGAGCGCAACGAAGGGCCTCCTGCGACGCATATCCTGATTCGCGGGAAGGCGACTTCGCCGGGGCCTGAAGTCTTGCCGCAGGTGCCAGCTGTACTCACGAAGGCTCAGCCGTCTTTTGGCAGTGCGGGTCGGAGATTGGCGATGGCACAGTGGCTGGTGTCGCGTGAGAATCCGCTGACGGCTCGTGTGATTGTGAACCGTGTGTGGCAGTGGCATTTTGGTGAGGGGCTTGTGCGGACGGCCAATGATTTCGGGGTGATGGGCGATAAGCCGACTCATGTGGAGCTGCTCGATTGGCTGGCGGTGTGGTTTGTCGAGCAAGGCTGGTCACTCAAGAAATTACATGCTCTGATCTTGAGCAGCAATACCTATCGCATGGCGAAAACCGGCAACGAAGCCTATGCGAAAGAGGACCCTGAGAATCGTCTGCTTTGGCGTGTGCCTTATCGCAGGCTGGAGGCGGAGGTGCTGCTTGATGGAGCGCTTGCCGCAAGTGGGAAGCTGAACACGAAAGTCTATGGAGAGCCTGTGTATCCGGCGATGCAGAAGGAAGCCCTCGAAGGCTCAAGCGATCCTGATAAAGTCTGGCAGGCATTTGATGAAGACAAGGCCTCACGCCGGGCGGTCTATTACATCGCAAAGCGCTCGCTTGCCGTGCCGCTAATGGAGGTGCTGGATGTGTGCGACACGGCGCGTCCAGCAGCGAAGCGGCAAACCACCTCTGTTGCTCCGCAAGCGTTGCAGTTGTTCAATGGCGACTTCATCCAGCGGCAGGCGCGGCATTTTGCACAGCGGTTGCGGGGCGAGGCGGGGGCAAAGGCGCAGATCGAGCTGGCTTACCGTCTGGCATTGGCACGCAAGCCGAAGCCAGGTGAGTTGAAGCTGATGCTCGAGTTCTTGTCGCAAAGCAGCCTTGAAGAGATGTGCCGGGTGATCTTGAATCTGAATGAGTTTGCTTATGCCAATTAAGAAGACACGACGCGATTTTGTCTGGCAGACGGGTGGAGGCTTTGCGGGACTTGCGCTGATGCAGTTGCTTGAGCGGGATGGCTTCTTTGGAAAGACGGTAGAGGCCAGCACGATCCTCGCGCCGAAGAAGCCGCACTTTCCAGCCAAGGCCAAGCGGGCGGTTTTTCTATTTATGAATGGGGCTCCGAGCCAGGTAGATACTTTTGATTACAAGCCGGAGCTGACCAGGCGCAACGGACAGGCTTATCGGGGGAAGTTGGCTGTGGGCTCTAATGGACGGCCGATCGGGTATCTGATGCAATCGCCGTTTGAGTTTAAGGCGCATGGGCAAAGCGGGCTGATGATTAGCGATCTGTTTCCACATACGGCGAAGTTTGCCGATGACTTGTGCGTGATCCGTTCGATGCACACCGATACTGCGGCTCATGCTTCGGGCTGCTTGCAGATGAATACCGGGAGTATCTTTTTGGGTAAGCCCAGCGCTGGCGCTTGGGTAACTTATGGTCTGGGTACAGACAACCAGAGCCTGCCGGCCTTTGTCGTAATGACAGACCCGCGTGGCGGGCCGATCGGGAGTGCTTCCAATTGGACGGCCGGGTACATGCCGGCGGCTTATCAGGGGACGATGTTTCGATCTGGTGCAGCTCCGTTGCTGGACCTGAAGCCTCCGGCGGGAGTGACAGATGAGACGCAGCGGCGGTCACTCGATTTGCTCAAGAAGTTGAACGAAGAGCACCTGGCTACTCGCGCGCAAGAGACGGAGTTGTCGGCGCGGATTGCATCGTATGAGTTGGCTTATCGGATGCAAGCGGAAGCGGCCGCGGTGGTGGATCTATCGAATGAGTCGGCGACGACGCGCGAGCGTTATGGGCTGAATGACCGTGTGACCGAAGACTTTGGCCGGAAGTGTCTGATGACGCGGCGGCTCCTTGAGAAGGGCGTGCGCTTTGTGCAGCTCTATTCGGGCGGTGGGCATATCGAAGACACCTGGGACGGCCACAACGACTGCATCACCAACCATCGGCTGCATGCCAAGGAAACCGACAAGCCGATTGCAGCTTTGATGCAGGACTTGAAGGCGACCGGGCTGTGGGATGAGACGTTGCTGCTGTGGGGCGGTGAGTTTGGCCGGACGCCTACGAGTGAAGGTGTAGGCAAGCCGGGCCGTGATCACGACTGGCATGGCTTTACGATGTGGATGGCAGGTGCAGGGGTGAAGGGTGGACAGGCGGTAGGGGCGACCGATGAGTTGGGGTTTGAGGCAGTTGAGGACCGCGTGCATGTTTCCGATCTGCACGCGACCCTGCTGCATTTAATGGGTATGGATCACACGAAGCTTACTTACTTCTATCAGGGCTTTGATCAGCGGCTGACGGGTGTGAGAGGGGTTGTGGTGAAGAAGGTGTTGGCCTAGGCGATTGCGGCGGCGTCAATCGAAGCAAGGCGAACGACAAATTTGCTGTACTGCTGATTGCGGCCTTCCACAAAATGATCGCCGATGGCGGTGACGACAATCGAAATTGCCTGCCCTTTGACGTGCAGCGTGACGCCTTTTTTGGTTTCCATGCTGGAGCGCAAAAGCGCCATGATCATGTCGCCGGAGGTATTTTGTGCATTGGCCTGGGTCGCGATGAATGCGCTGGCAAGGGTGAAGGGGATCAGTCTGCGTGTCATTGTATTGGTTCTCACTTGTTCAAGCGGCAACCAAGACGAAAAGCGATCATCCAGGCAGAAGAAATTTCGCGAAGCGATTGTGAGAAGCCGTCTGTACTGCATCAGCAAGCGTATATTGATCGAGCCTTGCCAGAAAACTCTCAAGGGCTGCACGCAAGGGAGCTTTCAAACCGCATACAGGAACGATCGGGCAAGTGTTCGATTCCCTATCGAAGCATTCCACCATGTTCATGTGGGGCTCGCATGCTCTCACCACATCGCTAAGGCGGATCTTGTCCGGGCTTTCGAGCAAGCTCACACCACCACCGCGGCCCATTGTGGTGGATACGTAGTTATGCTCGGCGAGATTCTGAATTACCCGCACCAGATGGTTCTTGGAAATGCCAAAGGCGTCGCTGATCTCGCGCGTATTGACGCGGCGATCCGGGAAGTGAGCGAGATAGAGCAAGACCCGGAGGGAGTAGTCAGTATGAAGCGTGAGATGCATCCAACCAATAGGTTAGCTGGATGGCGGGGCTGGGACAAAGGCATCACTGTGAATCTCCCGGCTGGCCATGCCACTCAGGAAAACCCGCTTCTTCAGTGAATTTACAAAATCTGGATTGCCACAGATGAAACCGCGCCAGCCTTTGAGCTGCGGATGAGTATTGATGATGAAGTCGGTGATCGACCCGTTTCGATCGCGAAGCACCGGTCGATATCGCAGATTCGGATGTGTTGCCGCCAGGGCTTCAAGCTCGGCCTGCAAGTAAAGTCCCTCTGAATTTGCTGCACCGTGATAGAGCCAGATTGGGCCGCAGTGGCCTTGTTCGAGCGCCTCGCGCACGATGCCGTAGAGAGGGGCAAGACCAGTGCCCGTAGCTGCGAGGAGAAGAGGCTGATCCGGTGCGCCTGTTGTATAAAAGCAATTGCCGGCTGGCCCCTGGATGCCAACTGTGATTCCGGGCGAGGCGAGTTGAGCGAGCCACGAACTCATGCGACCGTCAGGGACAATGCGCACGTGAAGTTCAATTTTGCCTTCATCGGCAAGGCTGGCAATCGAGTAGCTGCGGGCAAGCCCATCGTCTCTAAATAGAGTCAGGTATTGCCCGGCACGATGCACTGGCGGGGCTTCCGGCTGAAGAATCACGCGCAGAACTGTGGGGCTCAGCCAACTCATGCCGATTAGCTCTGCGGAGCTACGCACGCCTGCACCCGGGGTCTCTACGGCAAGATCTCCAGCCGGATAACAAACACATGCCAGAAAACAGGACTGCTCGATCCATGCAGCCTTAAGCCCCGCCTGCGAAGCCATACCAGGTTGCCCGGAAGACGCTTTGAGGAGGCAGCTCTGACAGACGCCTGCACGGCACGAATGTGCCACATCCGCGCCAATTCGCAGCAATCCATCCAATACAGATTCGCCGGCGGCGAGCTGCACCTGCTGACCTTCCCAATCGATTACCGGCATTGGTTAACGATTGAGAACATCGGCGCGGGTAGATTCTGCGATCGCGGCAACTTGAGCGATAAGGCCGGGCGCGACGTTCAGTTCGGACAGGCTTTGCCCAAGCAGCTCAACCACTGCATCGAAATGAGAATCGTTGAGGCCCCTTTGCACCAGATGGGCGTGTCCCCGGCGCATATCTTGCCCTGTGTAGTGAACGGGCCCTCCAAATGCCATCGTGAGAAATGCCTTCTGCTTGGCGATTTGATGATCCATGTCTACACCTTCAAAGAAGTGGGAGATGCGGTGATCGGAGAGAACCTTGCGGTAGAAAATATCAACTGCGGCTTCGACTGCGGCTGTGCCGCCCAATTGTTCATAGAGAGTGTTCATAAAGTAACGTTGCATTTACTATGCATCTTTAAACCGCAAGAGTCAATATCGTTGCATCTCAAATGCACCTTTTATCGGTTCACGACAATTTTTAGCTATTTATTCTTTCTTTTTCAATAGTTTGGAGATCATGCGTGTAAAGTGAAGACTTCTCTTTGGCAGTTTGGTCGCCGATGGAACTTGTATTTGTCCACGGCTACAGCGTTCGAAATACTGCTACGTATGGAGATCTGCCGAGCCGCTTGGAATCAGAATTGGCCCGCCGCGGCCA
>CANGVB010000351.1 GCA_947456995.1 Bryobacteraceae bacterium
GGCCCCGGCGCTCCCCCCAGACCCCGACACCTCGCTCCCGCCCTGCCCCTTCTCCGTCTGACGGCAGGAACAGAAACTCAGCAACAATAAAACGCTAAAGAGAAATCGCACTCTCTAACTAATAACACTCCACTCGCGCCCAATCTCTTCTGCCACCACCCGAGACCGATCCGCCCCCACCGCCGTCATGAATCGCTCAATCGGCTCATTCACCGGCTCCCGGCTCAACACAAAGGTTTGATGGTGCACCGGCATGATCCTCTCAGCCCCAGCCCACCCCGCCATCTCAATCGCCTGCTCCGGCGTGCAATGGCTCGTAATCCACGGGTTATAAGCCCCAATCGGCATAATCGCGAGGTCTATCGGCTTGCCCCCACGAAGCTCGGCAAAAGACTTTGTATGCGATGTATCCCCTGAAAACAACACCTTGTACTTGCCCGCTTCAATCAGATAGCCGTTATACCCGCGATGCGTATCGCGACGCACGCGCGCGCCCCAATGCTGCACCTCAACACCCTTCACCTGCACCGGCCCAAACCGCACCGTCTCCCGCCAACTCAACTCGGTAACGCTCTTCCATCTCGACGCGGTCAGTAGATCCTGTGTCTCACGCGCACACACCACCGGAATCCCAGTACTAGCAAGAGCACTCAGAGACGGCATATCCCAATGATCAAAATGCGCATGGCTCAGCAAAATGAGGTCAATCTTCGGCAACTCCGGGATGGTCAGCGCCGGCTCGACAAGCCGCTTCGGCCCCATCGTCCCCACCAGCAGATCAATGCCGCAGCGATTGCTAAACACCGGGTCAGTCAGAATCGTAAACCCGTCCAGTTGAATCAGCGTCGTCGCATGCCCCAGCCACGCCACATTGAGCCCAGCAGAGTTCCAACCCTGTGGATTCGGTTTCGCCGGCGCTTTGGCGATCGTCTTGAAAAGCTCTTCGCCAAACTGATCAAAGAAAATCGGAGCCTGCCGGTACACCGCATAGCCAGCCATCCCCAACGCCACCGGCGCACCTGACAGAAAGATCTGTCTCCGGCTAATAGCCAAAGCGCTCCTCCTTCCAGGGGTCTCCATGATTGTGATATCCGTTTCGCTCCCAGAAGCCCGGCTTGTCTTCGGCCAGCAACTCAAGCCCACCCAGCCACTTCGCAGACTTCCACGCATAAAGCTGCGGCACAATCAGCCTCGCCGGCCCGCCATGCTCTGGCGTCAACGCCACCCCGTCGTGATGCGTCGCAACCAGCGCATCCTCCATCAGAAAATCCCCAATGGGCAGATTCGTCGTCCACCCGTAGTCATACCCAAGCGCACTCACAAACTTCGCCTCAGGCTTTACGCCACCCGCCAACTCCATCAAGGTAGAAACCGCCACCCCGGTCCACGTATTGTCCAGACGCGACCATCGCGTCACACAGTGAAAGTCCGAAAACACCTCCACCCGCGGCAGAGCCATAAACTCATCCCAGGTCAGCGAAACTTCCTTTTCCACCAGGCCAAATACATCCAGCCGCCATTTGTTCATGTCAATCGGCGGCGTCCCGCTGGCATCCAGCACCGGCCACTTCACCGTCTGGCTCTGCCCCGGCGGAATCCGTTGGCCTCGTCTTGTATCGGGAGAAATAATCATGTCTTTATTTGGATGAGCTTCACCGGCTCTTCGATCCTTCCAAAACTTAAAACTGTCATCGGGCAAACCGTAATGCAAATCCCACAACCAATGCACGAGGAATTCTGGTTGTTCAATTCCTTTTGTTGCAGCGCATAACTCATGACGTCAATCCCCACCTGGCAGTTCCGCGAACATTCGCCACAAGCGATGCACTTGTCATCGGCCACAATCGCAAACCGGCTCCAGCGCATCCGCGTGTAGAAACTCGCCCACACCTCCATCATCTTAGCCAGCGGGCACCAGTCCCGGCACCAAACCTTGCCACCAAAAAACGGATAAAGCGCCACCGGCAGAATTCCAACCAGCCACGTATCCACGACAAGTCGGTAATACTTAATTCCCGTCCCCGCCGGCTCACGAAACGCCTTCACCACATCCTGCCCCAGCATCAACACCGTCACCACAACCGCCGCCCCCAGCACAATCAGATTCATCCGCTCCCACGAGATCGCCGTACGTCCCTTCGGCGCCAGATGCCGCCACCGGTCCCCCAGCGTTTCAGCTAGTCCCCCACAGCCACAAATCCAGGTGCAATACCGCTTGCCATGAAACAACACGAGTATGGGCAAAAGTACAAAGCTCAGAATCACGCCCCACACAATCCACACATCACTCGGGTTCGAGAAAAACGTATAGAAGAACAGCGGCCACGCGTAAACAATCCCATAGCTCCGCCACGCGTTATTGGCAAAGTTCGGATCCTTCGCCAAACTCTCCCCCACCCACTGATACTTCACCGCCCAGGCAAACAAAAACTCGGGAATCAAAAAGAAGAAGATCCACTGAAAGCCAATCAGCGAAGCAAAGCGGTAGATCTGAAATTTATCCTTCCTATCGATCCCCCACCGCTTCATCGCCTGCAATCCAAACACCGTCACCACCGCCGTATAAAGCACCGTATACCAGAAGCTCCACCCACGGCCAAAGAAGCTCAGCGCCTCATAGCCCCAGCCACGATAAGGCCAGAACTCCTCGCCCTTACCCAGCTTGATTCCATAAATCGAATAAGCAATCGCAAACGTCACCAGCAGCCCGAGCCACCGCTTCCAATCCCACTCATTCTCAAGCCGCACGCCCAGGCTCTTCAGAAACGAAGTCGGCAGATCCGCCCCAATCAAAACGAAAATCTGATCAAAGTCCACGTCAAAAGACTTGAGCTCCGAATTCAAACGAACCTCAACCTTTGACTCCGCCAGCCTCTTGCGGTTCTCTCCAATCAATCGTTCCAGCGCCGCCCCGCGGTGCATCAGCACCACCTGATTCCGCTCACTCAGCGCAATCGCCGCCTCCGCCGCGCTATTCCCACCACCCACCACCAGAATCCTTTTGCCAACATACAAGCCCGGGTTATAGAGCTTGTGCAGCACATGCGGCTGATCCTCCCCGGGCAGCCCCAACTTGCGCGGATTCCCTCTCACCCCGCTAGCCAAAACTAAGAACCGGGCCCTATACTCAGCCTTCACCGTCTTCACAATCAACGGCACCCCGGGCGTCACCCCAGTCAGCGCTTCCCCGCAATGCAAAGGAATCCCAGCCGCCTTAACCTGCCGCTGCCAGCGCTCAATCAACTCTTCCTTAGGGGCCTCAGAAAAATCCAAAGCGGAAACATTCGCCCGCGACTCGGGCTCCGCATAAATAAACTTGCCCTCAGGAAAATCCCGAAACGTCGCAGCCAGTTCCGACTTCTCCACCACCAGCACCCGGTGCCCCTTCTCCTGCAACCGCAACGCTACAGCCAGTCCCGCCGCTCCAGCCCCAGCCACCACCACGTCGTAATCCACGGCCAGCCCACCCACCTGCAGCAATCCACTCAAATGCTGCGCGAGTGCTTCACCCTGCTCAAGTGCAAGCTTGATCACCGGCGCCCCCGCCAGATCCCCAACAATAAACACGTTGTCTACGGAGCTCTCAAAGTGATCCCGCAGCACCGGCCGACGCGTCGGCATGTCGGCCGTGCGGAGTACACCCCCAACTAGGTCCCCAACCTTAGAAATTATTGAGATTTTATCCACACTCTTTCCACTATGGTTATGATGCGACAATTTGGCCGTCTCCGGATTGAATTAGTTCTTTGTCTGGTTCTCTGCCTGATCGGCCTCGAAGCAGCCGACAGCAAGGCTGAATTCGTCGGTGGCACGCTTTCAAACTTCAAAAGTGGCCAGGACGGCCGCCTTGCCCTGGATCAGACAGATCTTCTGGTATTCGGCAGCAAGCAACAAAAAGTAACGATTCTCTACAGTCAGTTGCACTCGATTGAGTACGGTCAAAAGGTCGACCGCCGCTATCTCGAAGCAATCCTGATTTCCCCGATGTTCCTGCTCAGCAAAAAGCGAGACCATTACCTCACCCTTCACTACCGCGACGAAAAGGGATATGATCAGGCCTTGGTACTGCGCCTACCAAAGTCGTCAGTCCGTCCAACACTTGCCAGCCTGGAAGCGAGGACAGGATTGAAAGTAAAGGTACAGGACGATGAAGCCCGGAAGGCGTACCGCAGCTAAACAAATGCTGCTCGGGTTTGGCTGGTCAGGCTTTGCAGCCTCGGCCGCGGAGAAACCTGCGTCCACACCACCCCCTCCCCCCGAACAGCCATTACCATCTCCCCCGATAGTAAACGTCGACTCCTCATCCATGAGCCCGGTCGACGAAGGCCTCACCCAACTCCTCCGCATCCGCCGTCTCCACGTCCAGGAACTCAGCGGTGGCGAAGCAGCCAACCAGATCCGCGACATGATCATAGCCGCCATGCAAAGTGCCGGCTTCTTCGCCGTTACAGAAAACCCAGAACGTGCCGACGCCTTCCTCAAAGGCACAGCAGAAGATCTCGTCTTCAACGAGCAATTCAGCTCCCACGAGAGCCTCGGCGTAAGAACAGCAGCATCCACCGGTCGGGGAGGTCTCAACACTCGCGGTGGCGAGCGCGCTGCCGCCTCCATCGGAGTAACATCCAACGAAGACGTCAAGATCAACGAGCGCAAGCACGAAGCCGTAGCAGCGGTGCGTATCGTTAACAAAGAAGGCGACGTCCTCTGGTCCACCACTCAGGAAAGCTTCGGAGCCAAATTCCGAGGCGCCTCCGCCGACGTAGCCGACAAAATCACCCGCCAGCTCCGCTCAGACCTCGACCGAGCCCGCAAGTTCCCACCACAAATCGCCAAGGGCCGCGAATGATCCAAGGCAATATAATGAAAGATATGGCACGCAAAGTAAGTGTAGTGATCGAGCAAGATGAACACGGCTGCTACGCGTGGTGCCCGGAA
>CANGVB010000352.1 GCA_947456995.1 Bryobacteraceae bacterium
CCCCTGGGACTTCAAGCCGGCGGGGCAATCGGGCAAGCCTATCACTACCAAGTTGCCTTATCTGGCGAAACACGTCGATGACATGGCCTTTATCCATTCGATGAGCTCGAGGTCGAATACTCATGGCCCTGCTTGTGTTGCGATGAATACTGGCTTTGTCTTTGAAGGCTTCCCTTCAGCGGGCGCCTGGCTTAGCTACGCTCTTGGGTCTGAGAATGAAAACCTGCCGGCCTATGTTGCCATCCCTGACGTTCGCGGCATCCCGCCGTCGGGCCCGGCGAACTGGACTTCTGGTTTTTTGCCGGCCGAACACCAGGGCGTTGCCTTTAATGCTGCTGACCCTATCCGCAACCTGGACAGGCCATCGGGAATCACTGCTCAGACTGACGCAGCGACTAGGGACTTTGCCCAGTTTCTGAATACCGAACACGCTGCAAGGCACGCCGGGGATACGGACCTTCAGGCCCGAATCGCAGCTTACTCGCTGGCGGCTCGCATGCAGTTGTCGGCACCTGAGGTGTCGAACCTCGCTGCTGAATCTAAAGCTACGCTCGATCTGTATGGAGCCAACAGTAGCAACCCACTGGTGGCTGCTTATGCGAAGAACTGCCTACTCGCCCGAAGGCTGGTGGAGCGGGGTGTTCGTTATGTTCAACTCTATTGCGCCTCTCGGGCTTCTGGTGTGGATGGCCTGCTGAACTGGGATGCCCATAAGACTTTGAAAGCAGATTATGAGCGGCACTTGCCGATTCTGGATCAGCCTACGGCCGGGCTGATTTCAGACCTTGCTGCGAGAGGCCTGCTCAAAGATACGCTGGTGCTTTGGACTACTGAGTTTGGCCGCATGCCTACTCACCAGGAAGGCACTCTGGGCCGCGATCACAACCCTGATGCCTACACAGTGTGGATGCTTGGTGCTGGCGTCAAGAAGGCGGCTTCCTGGGGCGCTACTGATGATTTTGGGCGACGTGTGGTTGAAAACCCGGCGACTGTTTATGACTTTTGGGCTACGGTGCTGCACTTTCTTGGCCTCGATCACCAGAAGCTCACCTGGTATCACAATGGCTTGAATCGGCGACTGACCGATGTGCATGGCCATGTCATCCAATCGCTGCTTGCCTAGCCTTCTTCCATTTCAGGGTCTGCGCGAAGTTTCTGACTCCGGCTATGGAGCCGAGCTCAAGGACGCTCATGGCGGCTGCGGCGTTTGCGAAGTCTACGGCCTCGGTTAGAGAATAGCCGCGTGTCCAGGCGGCGATGAAGGCACCGGCAAAGACGTCACCGGCACCGGTGGAATCGATGGCTACGACCGGGTAGGCTGGGACCAAGTCGCCGTCTACTACTGCTCCTAGTTTTCCCCGCTTCATTACGACGTGGGTAGCAGGTAGTAGTTTGAGGGCAGCTTGCCAGGTTCTTGCACCTGTGATCAGTCGCGCTTCTTCTTCATTAACGAACAAGACATCGACGTGCTCGAGGCAGGGAAGTACTACTTTGCCCCATTCGCCACGGGAGTCCCAACCTGTATCCATTGATGTCGTGAGGCCTTTGCTTCTCGCTGCTTTGAGCATCCTGGGGGCTAGGGAGCGTAAGGCGGGGACGCCGAAGGGATTGGCCAGATGGAAGTGCTGAAAGCCATGCATCTTTGGGATGGATTTCAGCGCCGCTTTGCTTGCGCCCGGGCGGTGGACGAATGCACGCTCGCCTGTTCGCTTGACGAGAGCCATAGTGGTTGGAGTGGGGAGCGGCAGTTTCTTGACACCTGTGAGGTCTACCCCTTTGAGGATCGATAGTAGTTCTTCGCCCTCGGGGTCTTTCCCCACTGCGCCTACGAGCGAAACATCAGCTCCCAATTTGGCCAGTGTGTAGCTAGTGTTGGCACCATTGCCTCCGACACTGCGTGTGAAACGCTCCACCCAAACGGTTCCGTCCCAGCGAATCTCTTCGACAGGCCAAGCTAGCAGATCGAGCACCAGGTTTCCAGCAACTAGAATTTTCATTCAAAGATCTTTCCGAGGGGGAGGCGTTTGGTGATGGAGCCTGCTTTGAGTTCGAGGGCGTCTCCGGCGAGTTTGACTTCTACCGGCTCCTCACCACTTAAGCCCCAGCGTGCGAAGTGGCGGCCGCGGCCTTTGATGAGGAATGGGACTTCGCTCCACTCAACCACTGGCTTTCGTACGGCTTCCATTTCGCCTACGGCGAGTTGTTTGGGGGAGACCGAAATTGCTATGGCTCCACTGCCCAACTGCATGAGCGAAATCCATTTGCCTTCCTGACTGGCTGGCATCGAACAGAGGCCTTTGACGCAGGTGCCGACATAGGATGAGATCTTGGCCCAATCGAAGCGACCAGTGACGACATAATAGCTGGTTGGCTCACCAATGACTGCTACCAGGCGATCCATGTCGCGACGATAGTCGAAGCCGGTTTTGGTGACGAAGTCCTTGTATTCAGCCTCTTCGCTGGCAGCTTCGCCAGCGATTTTCTTGATGACAGCAGCATCGGCAATTACAAAGATGCCGTCGCCACTGGGCAGGTGGGATACCTGCTCAGCCAAACTCATGCCTCTGTTCTGACTCCAAAAATACAAGGCGCCAAGAGCCAACAACCCTATTGCCAAAACCCAAGCTTTCACGCCTTCAGGATACGGCACGGAAGGGTCATCATCATCTGTCGAAATTGATTTAGGTCGAGGCTCTGTGCGCCGTCGCTCAAGGCAGCGTCTGGATTCGGGTGGCATTCGACGAGCAGCCCGTCGGCTCCAACAGCGACTGCGGCGCGAGCCAGAGGGGCGACGAGACTGCGGCGGCCGGTTGCGTGGGAGGGATCGAGAATAACGGGGAGGTGCGTCATCTCCTTCATGGCGGGTACCGCTGTGATGTCACAGACGTTTCGGGTGTGGGAATCAAAACTTCTGATGCCTCGCTCGCAGAGCACCACATCGGGGTTGCCGTTGGCGAGGATGTATTCGGCGGCCATCAACCATTCCTTCAATGTGGCAGAAGGGCCGCGCTTGAGAAGTACTGGTTTGCCACAACGTCCGAGGGCTTTGAGGAGCGCGAAGTTCTGCATGTTGCGTGCGCCCACCTGCATGAGGTCAGCATAATTGGCTACCAGATCAACGTCGGCTTCAGTGACGACTTCGGTAACGATTCCCAGACCGTAGCGCTCACGAGCCAGCTCTAGAAGCTTCAGGCCGGGTTCTCCGAGGCCCTGGAACTCGTAGGGGGAGGTGCGTGGTTTGAAGGCACCTCCGCGTAGCAAGTGACCGCCGCAATCTGCGATCACTTCGGCACAGGCCATTAACTGCTCTTCATTTTCGACACTACATGGGCCGGCCATTACGACGAAGCCACCATCACCGAAGGACACATCGCCTACTCGAACGACACTGTTCTGAGGCTGTACTTCTCGACTTACCAATAGATTCACGACAAAACTCCTATCTGGAAATGCAAAAGGCCCGCTCGGGGTTGCCGAGCGGGCCTTTTTTGCGAAACCAGAAAAATTGTGATTAGTTCTTCATGGCATGCAAGTCCACTCGTGCGCGGGAAGCGACGTACCAATAAAAGAATCGATAGGAGTGGGCCAGAGCCATTGCATCTTCAGGCTACACGATTTTTCTCACGTGTGCAAAGACTATGTTCAGACTTCAGATTTCGTTTGCTCAGAACGTGTCAAATCAGTTAAGCTAGCAGACGTTTTCGTAATTTCGAAAGGTCTTTTACAAAGTGAATTATTTCCTCAACGCCCCGTTTGCGCTGTTGCTCCAGGCTGTGCCCAGTGATGCCACGGGGCAAAGTACGCTTCTCAGCATTCTGGCCATCAGCGCATTTGGTATGCTCGCCGCCGGTTATCTCGCCCGATATGTTCTTGCCAAAGACACCGGCACGCCGGAGATGCAAAAGATCTCTAACGCTATCAAGAGCGGCGCTGAAGCTTATATGAATCGCCAGAACCGCACTATCGCAGGTTTGGCCGTTGTTCTTGCCCTGATCATCTATTTTGCTTACCTGCTTGGTAAGGACGATTCCCAGCTTGCCGTGCGCATGACCATTAGCTTTCTTTTTGGTGCTGTTTGCTCACTTGCCGCTGGCTTTAGCGGAATGTGGGTTTCGATCCGGGCCAATATTCGTGTGGCTGCTGCTGCCAGAACGAGCCTTGCGGATGCAATGCAGATTGCTCTGCGTGGGGGAGCAGTAACAGGAATTGCCGTTACTGCGTTGTCGATGTTTGGCGTAGGGCTGCTCTTTGCCTTCTTTGACGGATTGAATCAACCGCAGGATGTACCGGGGCAGATTGTTGCATTTGGTTTTGGAGCCAGCTTTGTGGCTTTGTTTGCTCAGCTTGGTGGTGGCATCTACACGAAGGCTGCGGACGTTGGTGCCGATCTTGTTGGCAAGGTAGAAGCTGGCATCCCGGAAGATGATCCTCGTAATCCGGCCGTGATTGCGGATCTCGTGGGTGACAATGTGGGCGACTGCGCAGGCCGCGGTGCTGATATTTTTGAATCCACTGCTGCCGAGAATATCGGAGCGATGATCCTTGGCGTAACGCTGTACAAGGTGTTCGGCCTTTCGGGGATTTTGTTTCCGCTCTACACCTGCGCGCTTGGTTTGCTGGCCAGCATCATTGGCGTGTTTACGGTGAAGCTCAAGGGTAATGAAGACCCGATGCGGGCTTTGAACCGTGGGTTTTATGTGGCGAGCTTTATCTCGATTGGTGGGTTCTACATTGCAATCCAGCAGTTGCTTGGTGGGAATATGTGGCTCTTTGGCGCGGGTGTTATCGGCACCGTTTCGAGCTTCTTGTTTGTCTTTCTGACGCAGTACTACACGGACCACAATTACCGCCCTGTTCGATTCATTGCAGAATCCTGCACGACAGGCCCGGCTACTACGATGATTTCAGGGCTTGCCATCGGTATGGAGTGCACAG
>CANGVB010000353.1 GCA_947456995.1 Bryobacteraceae bacterium
AAATGGGAGATCTGGCTTGAATTCCATCGCCAGCGCTTCCGCGACTGTGTTCGCAAACGCATGGACCTACTCCAAAAAGAGAGCCCGGCAACCCGCTTTGCTTTTAAAAACCTCTACACATCCCGCGTCCCTGAGAAGCCCGAACTGCCCGTAGACTATCTCATCAGCGAGACTTCGAATCACGTCCGCCTCGACACCCGCTACCTGGCTCAAACCGGCAAGGAGTGGGGCTACAAAGCCACAAACACTCAGGAGGCCGCTCTCGTCCTAGCCCAGGGCGGCCTCCTCTTCGAAGATGAGGCCGAAATTTCGCGATTCAGCCGCGAGCGCCAATCTTTTTGCCAGAACAGCCAAAGCCTCAGCGAAGTTGCCGTCCTCTTCAGCCGCACCAGCCTCTATCGAAAATCGAATCAACTCTTCGGCGATTGGGGCCAGCACGTTGCTCCATGCACAGCACTCCTCGATGCCCTCATCCAGTGCCACAGCAGCGTTGACATAATGCCAGACTGGGTACCGTTGACATGGCCAGTTCTTGCCATCCCCGAATGGGAAGAGATCGGCGACGCATTGGCCCGGCAAATTGCTGGCCAAGTGCGCGACGGGCTCAAGCTAATCCTGATTGGAGCGCCAAATGCCAGGAAATTCAAGACCCTGCTCGGGCTGAAACTCGATCTCAGCCCCGAGGCAACCATGCATGAGATCGGCAAGGGACGAGTGGTATGGGCATCGCAGCCGGCTTCCGCTTCGGTTAAGCAATGCCTTGAGGCGCTCGGCCCAGCGCAGATCTCAATCAAAGACACCAAAGCAGCCCTGGAGCTAGTGATCCGCAAACAAGACCAACGCACCGTTCTTCACTTCATCAATCGCGCCAAGCCTCTCGGTGTTCAGCAAGTGCGCCTGAAACTTCCCATCTCACCCAAAAAGATAAGCTGGGAACCCTCCGGCCGACCGATCCAATTCAACTGGCGTGAAGGCTACCTCACCTTCGAAACCCCGCCCATCTCCCTTCACTCCATGGCGGTAATCAATTGAATCCGAGACTTGCCGCCATTGCCAGTGCCGTCCTCTTTTCCACGGGCGGAGCCGCCATCAAATCTACTTCCCTTACGAGTTGGCAAATCTCCGGCCTGCGCAGCTTCGTTGCGGCCCTTGCTGTCCTGATCCTCCTGCCCGAAACTCGAAGACAATGGACGTGGCGCAGCGCCGTCGTCTCCATTGCGTACGCACTCTGCCTCACCTCGTTTGTGCTGGCAACAAAAAACACCACCGCAGCCAATGCCATCTTCCTTCAGGCAACGGCCCCTGTCTATCTGGTCTTGTTAGGCCCCTGGCTTCTAGGTGAGAAGGTAAGGTCCAGCGACTGGACGACACTCGCCATCGTTGCCATTGGGATGGTTCTCGTATTTTGGGATCCGGGCGAGGCCCAGGCACTGGCTCCTAACCCTCTGCTTGGAAACTGGCTGGGCGCTTTGAGCGGGCTCACCTGGGCGCTCACCGTCTGTGGCTTACGCTGGCTGAGCAAGTCTCAAACGGGAAGCTCAATGACCCCGGTCCTCATGGGAAACTGCGTCGGGATATTGATTTGCCTTCCTCAGATGTTTCCGCTCACAGAGATCAACAACAACGACATCTGGTCGCTGGCTTACCTCGGTGTATTCCAGGTCGGCCTGGCCTACTGGTGTCTCACCAGAGCGATGGCGAATCTGGGGGCATTGGAAGCTTCACTCTTGATCATGGTGGAGCCAGCCTTGAATCCAATCTGGACCTGGTGGCTTCACGGCGAGCGACCGACCCTGACTGCGATTGCAGGTGGCGCACTGATAATTGGCTCTGCTTTGCTTAAAAGCTGGCAAGATCGAAAAAATGTGGTAGATTAAAGGTTTCGCCCACCTCGTGGGCCTGTAGCTCAGTTGGTTAGAGCGCTACCTTGACACGGTAGAGGTCTGCAGTTCGAGTCTGCACAGGCCCACCATTCCTCTTCTTTCGCGCGGTTTGGTCATTTCTGCGGCACTAAGTTAGTTTGCCGCGGGCGGCGATCGGCCAACTGGTTTCCACGATGCCATTGCGATATCCAATGGCCTGCTCCTGGAGGTTCATGGCCACGCAGACGTGGTTCATAAGAATTTGCAACTTGTCCCCGACCTGGAAGCTGCGGTCGCATTTGGTGATGTCGATGAAACCGTGCTCTTCGTTCATCTTGTGGAAGTGAGCGCCAGGGGCATTCAAGACTTTACCGAAGCTGACGCCGGGGTCGTTTAACAAGCGGTCAGAAGAGAAGGTCTTCGAGCCACCATCGATCAGGATCTGGCCTTTATGGGCTGTCGACACAACTGTGGCAATGATGGTTGCGGCGCACTCGTCGAGGGAGCAGGCTTTACCCATGACAGTGTTGCGGTCATTAAAAATGTAGGTGCCGGGGCGCATCTCGTTCATTGCCTCGATGCGGTGGGACTGAAACATGGTTGGAGTCGATCCGCCTGAGACGATGCGAGGAGAGTGGCCTGCTTTGGTCAAGGCCTCGACTGTTTGATTGAGGAGCACATTGAGCGCCTCGATCTTTCCTAGTCCCTCTTCGCCGAGGTCCTTGATGTGACCGGGGTAAAAGGAGATGCCGTCATATTGGACATGGGGAAGCTTCTTGATTGCCTCGATCATGGTGGCTAGCTCGTTGGGCTGGATGCCAACGCGGCCCAGGCCGGCGTCGAATTCTACCAGGATCTTAGCTGGGACTTCACCCTCAGACAGCGCCTTGGCTGCCTCGAAGGAATCGAGGGCTACGGTGAGGCTGGTGTGGCGGGCGACTTCCTTTAGGCGAGCCATCTTGGTTGCGCCCAGGGTAGGGAAGGCGACCAGTACTTCCTGCGGGTTGGCCGCTAGCATGACCTCGGCTTCGCCTGGCTTGGCGACGGTGAGCCCAACGGCTCCCAGTTCAATCTGCTTCATAGCCAACAGAGGGCTCTTGTGGGTCTTTGTATGGGGACGGAGACGCAGGTTGTGGGTCTTTGTGTAGTCGGCCATCCTTTGCAGGTTGGCTTCCATGACGTCCAGGTCAACTACTATTGCGGGGGTATCTACTTCGAAGATGTTCACGTTATTTGAATTCGACGTCGATGCGGCCACCTAAACCACGGTAGAGCAGGACGATGTTTTTGGTTTTGTGTTTGCCGTCTATCGGGAAGTACAGCAAACCTTTAGTATCCACCTTGATCTCGCCGGCAGGGAGCTCTTTGTCTTCGAGCACCTTCTTCATCGGGTTGACCTTTTCCTTCTTGTCGTTCTCTTCGACCGTAGGTGTGTCGATTTGCGTAGTTCCGTTGCCAATGCCGCCGCCGTTGCCGGGCAGGCGCATGGGGCCGCCGGTGCCGACGGGGCCACTCCAGACTGGGCCGTTATTCTGACCCATGATGCCGGAGCTGGGGCCCTTCTGGGACTTGATGACCAGGCCGCCCGTGCCGGTGAGCTGGGCTGGGGCGAAGGGCTTGGTCTTCTGGCCGTCGTCGGTGATGAGGAGCTGGAAGTCGTCTCGATCAATCTTGACGCCTTCTTCGACACGGGGCTTGATGAGGACTTCAACCACGTAGATGTAACCGTTCATCTCGTCGCCCAGGATCTGCTTGACGGCAGACTTGTTGGCGTGGACGGTGGCGATGATTTCCATGCGGTCGCTGGCACCGCGTGAGGTGGCGGTCTTCGGTGGCTCTGGCTTGTCAGCGGCGCTGAGCAAGGTGGCTAAAACGAGGAGCGGAATCAGTTTCATTTGTCTCTCCCTAACCATGATTTGACGGTGCGCGATACCTTCTCCGTTGCATCTTGTTGCACGAAGTGGCTGGCCTCGGGGATTGTGACCAGCGTGAGGTCGTCAATCCAGTTCCAGGTTCCGTTGAGTGCCGGTGATAGCAGGGCAGTGTCCTTGAGGCCGTGGATGAGCAGGACGGGCATGGTGAGCTTGCGGGTTTCATTGCCTTGCTGGTAGGGCGGACGGGGGTAGTTGCGCTGGTAGAAGGCCATCATGCCGGCGAGGCTGGAGCGCTCGAAGGCTTCGACGTAGAGCTTCTTCGCTTCGGGGTCTTTGACCCAGCCGGCGAGGGCGGCGGCGGAGAGCTTGGTGTGGGAGTCGGGTTCCTGGAAGCGGCGGGCGTATTCGCTGGCCTTTTGCTGATCGGGGTTGTTGGCTAGCTCGCGGCTCAGGCCGTTGGGGTGAGGGAGGTTGAGGATAACCAGCTTGTCGACCATCTGCGGGGCGTTGAGGGCTACCTGCCAGGCGATAGCGCCACCCCAGTCGTGGGCCATGACGATGGCCTTTTCGCGGCCATTGGCTTTGATTACGTTTAAGACATCGCCGACCAGAAGACGCATGTCGTAGTTCTCGGCACCGGTGGGTTGGCCGGAGAGGTTGTAGCCCCGGAGGTCCATTGCGACGCAGCGGTAGCCGGCGTCGCCGAGGACCTGCATTTGGTCTCGCCAGGTGTACCAGAAGTCTGGGAAGCCGTGGACCATGACGATGAGCGGGCCGTCCTGCTTGCCGTAGGTTGCGTAATGGATTTTGACGCCGTTAGAGTCAGCGGTGGAGTGTTGGACCTGGATGGAAAGGAGGAGTAGGAGCAGGGGCGTGATGTGACGCTATTTTAGCTCGTCATCGAGGAGCTGGAGGAGATCGTTGAGCTTGCGCTTCTGATCGGGGAGGGCTTTGACGGCGGCGAGTTGGGTTTGGAGAGAGTCGACCTGGTCGGCTAGATGGAGGCAGGCCAAAACAGCGGCGCGGTTGGAATCAACCACGCCGCTGTTGGCAATACTACGCATAACGCTGTCCACTTGCGAAGCAAGAGCTTCGACACGAGTAGGATCTTCGCCGGTAACGACGGTGAACTGCTGTCCGTAAATGGTTACGTGAACCGGCTTGGACAAGGCAGGGATCCT
>CANGVB010000354.1 GCA_947456995.1 Bryobacteraceae bacterium
CCGCAGACAACACACCCCGTTTGCACGATACCTGGTTCCTTGAGCCTGTGCCGCTTCCAGAGCCCGGTAAAGGCCCCGGCCTGTTTACGCTCCGCACAGCAAGCCCGGAGCTGCTTGCCGCGTACTCGCTTTTTCGCCGCTACCTCTTTGAGTACCGGGCACCACTCGAACTCCCTCTTTCGCTCTTGCTCAACGCTGAGGGCCACGCAATCAAGATCTACGCGAAGCCCCCTTCTGCTGCGCAAGTGAGGGCAGACATGGCCGCGCCGCGACCTCCGGCAAAGGCCCGTCGAGACTTCTTCAAGCTGGGCGCATCGCTGCTTTGGTGTGGCTATCCCGACCAGGCCCTGCCTTATCTGGAAGCCGTCTTGAGGCGGCAACCAACAAACATCCGTACGATGGTGTTGGTCGCGCAAATCCATCGGGAAGCCAATCGTCTCGATAAAGCGTCGGGCCTGCTCGAAGAAGCACTGCGCCTTGACCCTCGTTCAGCCGAAGCCTGGAACGAATCCGGCGGCGTAGCTATGGCACGCGAAGACTTTCAAACGGCGCTCCAAAATTTCGAACAAGCATTGGCAGCCAAGAGTGGGCTTGCTTACGTCCTGCTCAACGCCGCTCAGGCAGCAGACAAGCTCGACAAGCTTGCCCAGGCGGAAACCTACTTCCGTAAGGCACTTGAAATCGAAGCAGACAACGCTGACGGCCACAATGGCCTCGGCCTTACCCTAGCCAAACGGAATAATCTGGCCGAGGCAGAACTTGCACTTCTGAAGGCCGTTCGATTGAAGCCTACGCTCTCGGCCGCCTGGAACAACCTCGGCATACTTTATCTTCAGAGAAGAGATCCAGCCAAAGCGATCGATGCCCTTGAGCGAGGTATTGCAGCAGCACCATCTGACGAGCTTCTCTATCTCAACCTGGGGAGAGTCTATGTGCAAACCAGGCGGCTGGACGACGCCCGCAATGCCATGCAGCGCCTGCTCAAGGTACAGCCACAAAGTAGTGTCGCTCGCAAAGCACTTGAAGACTTGTCAAAAGCTAAATAGAAAAGGCAGTAGATTTGAACCCCCTATTCACCCGCCGCAGCTTCGCCCAATCCGCCCTCGCCACTCTTGGCGGCGGCAGCCACGACCTGACAATTCTCTACACCAACGACTTCCACAGCGCCTTTGATCCCATCCCTGCCTATTGGCTCCCCAACTCGCCCAGACTCGGCGGTGCCGCTCATCTTGCCACACTGATCGAGCGAGAACGCGCTGCAGCCAAAACCTGCTTCCTCCTCGACTCCGGCGACATGTTCACCGGCACCATCTCCGCCATGACCAATGGCGAAGCGCTGCTCGACATGATGACCCTGTTGCGCTATGACGCCCTCGGTGTTGGGAACCACGAATTCGATTACGGTTGGCAGGCTTTCGACCGCGGCATCCTCCGCGTCCCCTTCCCAGTGCTTTGCTGCAATGTCCGCCACCGCGGCACAGGCATCCGCTTCGCTCGTCCCTATTCGATTTTCGAGCGCAATGGAATCCGGCTTGGAGTCATCGGAGTTATGGGTACCAACGCCGCCCGCTACACCATCATGCCTTCCAAGATCACGGAGCTGGAATTCACAGAGCCGGTGGAGGAAACTCGCAAATGTGTCGCGGCTCTCAAAGATTCAGTCGACATCATCGTCGTACTTGGGCACATGGGCTTGCCCGGCCCCATGCAGACAGACGCAGAAAATGAGCCGTCGATCCAGCGGCCTCTCGATGAAGACCTTCGCTTCTGCGCAGACGTGCCTGGCATTCATCTTTACATCGCCGCCCACTCCCACCACGGCCTCGATCAACCCATCATCCACCCTGACACCGGCACCATCATCACGCAAACTTACGGCTACGGCACTCGCCTCGGCCGCATCCGCCTTTCCATCAGCAATCGCAAGATCACTCGCCACGACGTGCAGCTTCTCAAGGTCTGGACAGACAAAGTCCCTGCCCACCCGGCAGTCAGTGCTCGCATGGCGCACTACCAAAAGGCGCTCGCCCCCAGGATCGGGCCTGTCTTTGGCCAGGCATCAGAGCGCATCACCCGCAAGTACAACGCTGAATCCCCGTTGGGGTCTCTTGTGACAGACGCCATGCGCACGCGTGCTCAAAGCGACGTCGCCCTTACCAATGCAGGTGGCCTCCGTGCCGATATTCCCCAAGGCGGCATTGACAGCGCTCGTGTTCTGGATGCATTTCCGTTTCTCAACACTTCAGTCACCCTCGCCTTGAGCGGCGGCGACCTTCGGCAAGCCATCGAACAAGGCCTATCGCTCAAAGCAGGAATGGTTCAGGTCTCAGGAATCGAGGCACGCTTCGACCTCAAGCGCCCTCTCGGCGAACGGCTGGTCAGCCTCGAGATCAACGGCCAACCTGTCGATAGCGAGAAGACCTACAAGGTGACCACCAATAGCTTTATGGCAGAAGGTGGCGACGGCTACATTTCCCTCAAAAAGGGAAAGCTCGTCAGGACGGACCCTCTACTGAGCGAAGTAGTAAGCGATTACGTCAAAGCCGCAAAGGTAATCGCCCCGCCCAAGCCCGGACGCCTTCAAAGCTAATCCGGCAGTGAAAACGTCATCACATTCGAGCCCACTGCCAACGTCACATACTGCTTGCCCGCCACGCTATATGTCATCGGCGAAGTCTTGATCGTTGCATTGAGCGGCATCTTCCAAAGTGTCTTGCCATCCCGCTCATCGGCGGCAATGAAGTAGCCACTCGGGTCACCATAAAACAGCAAGCCACCCGCCGTGCCTAATATCCCCGCCACACGCTTGCCATCAACTGGCCCTACCAGCGGCACATCCCATACGGTCTTGCCCGTTTCGATATCGAGAGCCCGCAAATACTTCTTGCCTGGATCCTCTGGCGGCCTTGCCGTCTTCCAACTGCCCGGCAACAGGTTCACCACACACTTCTCGATCGCAATCAGATAGTAGAGCCTGGTGGCTGGGCTATAGGATGTACCGTTCCAGTTTGTCGCGTGATCCGGGCAGCTCAGCTCGCCGGGCTTAGCCATCACCGGACGCCCGTCTGGCCCAATCCCGCTGGCCCAGGTCATGCGCTGTACAAAGGGCTTGGCAAGCAATAGCTTTCCGTTCGTGCGATCAAAGACATAGAAAAACCCATTGCGATCCGCATGCAACATCAGCTTGCGCATCTGCCCCTGGTACATTGCATCAATCAACACATTTGGCTCTGTCGCATCCCAGTCGTGTGTATCGTGCGGAGTGAACTGGTAATGCCATTTCATCTTGCCGCTGGCAGGATCAAGAGCCAGCACACTATCGGTAAACAGATTGTCGCCACCGCGATCACGGTCGTCTGAATTCGGCCATGGATTGCCAGTCGCCCAGAACAGAGTATCGGTTGATGCGTCGTAAGAGCCCGTAAGCCAGGTTGAGCCACCACCCAACTTGTAGCCATTGCCTTTCCAGGTTTCGATGCCGGGTTCGCCTTCAGCCGGCACTGTCCAGGTGCGCCACACTCGTTCCCCCGTCCCGGCCTTGTAAGCGGCAACGAAGCCACGAATACCCCAGTCGCCGCCAGCCACACCAGCAACCACTGTGTCCTTCACAATCAGTGGCGCAATCGTCCCGCCATACTTTTGCGGCTCATCCCACATCACCGTCTCCCACACCAGCTTGCCTGTCACTCGATGGATCGCAATCAGATGCGCATTGTCGGTAACGAAGAAGAGGTTGTCACCTAAGATCGCTACTCCACGGTTGGTACCCAGCGAGGGATCAGACACAAGCCCCGGCGTCCTTGGCCGCGAGTATTGCCAGATCTGCTGGCCCGTTGCAGCATTCAAGGCAAAGACCTGATTCGGCCCAGTCGCATACATGATTCCGTCCACCACCAGAGGTACAGTCTCGAGCCCGAAATAACGCATGTTCTCTCGGAAGTATGGCGTGTCCGGCAGGAACTGTGTCCAAAGCGGAATCGAAAACGCCCACTCGAGCTTCAGCTTCTTCACATTCGTTCGATCAATCTGCTTCAGTGGGCTGTAGCGATTCGCACTGAGATTGCCGTTGTAGGTAAGCCAGTCTCCCGGCTTCGGATTGAGGATGCGGTCAAAGTCCACTCCGCCAGATTTCTCGACCACCATCCCTGCCTTCACCCCATTCAGGCTGCTCAAGAACGCGATCGTGTTCTGCAACTCTGTCTCGCCAGCTTTCACCGCCGGCATCAGCGACACCTTCTCTTCTGTCACCTCGCGCACATCCTCAAGCAAGACCGGATGCAGACCACCCTTCAAATCTTGCACTGAGATCTCGTAGGCAGTGCGGTTGCGCGCAAAGCCCCGCAAGCTCCCGCCCTTCTTCAAATCCAGCTTCACGAGATCATAACCAGGAACAATCCTCACACCCGGATTCACGAGCGCATCCCGCAACTGATCCACCGTAAGCTCGGTTGCAACGCTGGACAGATCGGGCCCCACCGCCGCCCCGCGGCCCGACACCATATGGCAATTGGAACACTGTCCTTTGCCGAAGAAGAAGTCGCTGCCTGCCTTCACATCACCAGGCACTTTGGATTCCGAAGCCGAAGCGTTCAACGAAACAACCAGGCTTACAAGCCCATCGAGAGTCGCCGCTGGCAGATCAAAGCCCGGCATCCCCGCCGCCGGAACTCCCCGTACAATCACATTCCGCAAGCTCTGCACGGAACGCTTACGCAACCGCAGATTCCCAGATAGCCCCGGCCCTTGTTGTGACCCGCGCGCATCCGCACCGTGACAGCCAGAACAGAGCTTGGCATAAGTCTGCCGCACATCATCTAAAGGAGCTTGTCCCAACACGGGCACAACAAATAGCAACAATAAACACAAACGCCCAACGATAACCATCTTGCGATTAGATCATAGGAAAGCACAAC
>CANGVB010000355.1 GCA_947456995.1 Bryobacteraceae bacterium
CACTCCGAGGTGCCATGTGAAGTACATATTCCTTTTGACGACCAGCCTTGTGTTTGCACAGGCTCCTGGTGACTGGCTTCATTTTCAGGGCAACCAGCAGGGGCACCGTTATTCGGCGCTCAAGCAGATCAACAAGACCAATATCGCGAAGCTGAAGCCGGCATGGACGATGCAGCTCGATAAGACCGATAAGTTTGAGGCGAGCCCGATTGCTCGTGACGGTGTGCTCTTTGTTTCAGAGCCGCCGAGTGATGTGACGGCTGTTGAGAGCCGCAGTGGCAAGGTGTTGTGGAAGTACAAGAGGGTGTTGCCGGATAACGTGCCGTTTTGCTGCGGCAAGGTAAATCGTGGCGTTGCCATTCTGGGCGACTTGATCTTTATCGGCACGCTCGACGCGCATCTGGTTGCACTGGACGCGGCAACCGGCAATGTGGTTTGGGATGTTGCCGTAGCTGACTATAAGAAGGGTTATTCGAGCACGGTGGCTCCGTTGATCGTGAAGGATAAGGTGATCATTGGTAGCGCTGGTGGCGAGTTTGGCGTGAAGGGCTATATTGCCGCTTACGAAGCCAAGACGGGTAAGGAAGCCTGGCGGCTTTGGACCCTGCCTTCAGAAGGCGACAAGGCGACTGAGACCTGGCTTGGCGACAGTTACAAGTACGGGTCAGCTACGACCTGGGTAACGGGCAGCTATGACCCTGATCTCAATACGATTTATTGGGGCACGGGCAACCCGGGCCCGGACTGGAAGGGCGACAAGCGCGCTGGAGACAATCTCTATTCCGATTCGTTGCTGGCCATTGATGCCGATACCGGCAAGATGAAGTGGTACTTCCAGTTCACCCCGCATGACGTTCATGACTGGGATGCGACGCAGGTGCCGGTGCTGGTGGATGAGATGTGGAATGGCAAGATGCGCAAGCTGGTGCTCTTTGCCAATCGCAATGCTTTCTACTATGTGCTGGACCGGACGACGGGTGAGTACTTGCTGGGTAAGCAGTACGTGCGGCAGACCTGGGCGAAGCCGGAGCTCGATGCCAAGGGACGGCCGATTCGTTTGCCGAATACCTTCCCGACCGCCACTGGGAATACCGTGTACCCGAATTCGCCTGGAGCGACGAACTTCCAGGCTCCTTCGTACAGCCCGCTGTCAAAGCTGCATTACGTGATGACTCGCGATGAGGGTGGTGTGTTCTATTCCGGAGACGATACGTACAAGGAAGGTAGCTGGTATCTGGCAGGACGCTTTGTGTCGAAGCCGGGTGAGGAAGCGACTGGTGCGATCAAGGCGATTGAGCCGAAGACGGGCAAGTCGAAGTGGGAGTTTGCGTTAAGTGCGCCTTCGTGGTCTGGTGTGTTGTCAACGGCTGGCGGGCTTGTGTTTGCCGCTACTGCTGATGGCGACATGATTGCGCTGGATGACACGACTGGCAAGCTGCTGTGGCGCTATCCGATGGGTGGCAAGGCGTTTGCGAATCCGATTAGCTATGTGGCTGCGGATGGCAAGCAGCACATTGCTATTGCTTGCGGGCATGCGCTGTTTTCGTTCACAGTGGACTAAAGAATCTTGAAGTGCGGTTCGGCCTTCGGGACGTAAAGGCTGCCTTCAGTGAGACCCTCCGGGACGCAGTGGCTTAAGAGCCGCTGGAGTTCGGAGGGTCTTTTCTTTTCACTCAGAACTTCTTGGAAGATGGTGCAGACCTCTGTTACTTGCTCGGCGGCCTCGTGGACGAATTCGATTCTGAAATGGCGGATGCCGGCGCGTTGCCAGGATTCGAGATGTGTGGCCGAGTGCTGGGCTTCGGCTCCGAAGACGGTGTTGCGGCAGCCTACATCGGCTACCACCGGGTGGCGGCGGCCTTGTTCGTCCTGGAGCGAGATCTCGTGCTTTTCGCAGGGGCGGCCGCAGTCTAGATACGACGTTCCTTTAGACATGAAGCGGCAGAAGACGCAGTGCTCGGTGTGGAAGACGGGTAGGTGCTGGAAGGCTACTACTTCCATCTTGTCTGCTCCGCTTTCGATTGCCAGCGCTTCGATTTGTCGGGCGTTCAGGTCGTGAGTTGGGGTGAGTCGTTCGAGGCCCATCTCGAGGAGGATCTTTGCTGTGACTGCGTTTGCGGCATTGAGGCTGAAGTCTCCCGTTAGGTTGGGTAGACCTTTGAGGCGATCGAGGAGACCGGCGGAGCGGATCAGGAGGCCGCAGTTTAGCTTCGACAGGAAGTCGGCGATTTTGTCTTCGCCTGGCTTCAAGACTCTGGGGCTGGCGACTCTTGCTGGAATGCCGCTGGCTTTTAGTTTCTCTAGCGAGGGCCAGAGGCCGTAGAGGTCGAGATAGTCGAGGGTGATGCTGGCTGGCCTTGCAGCGATGGCGGCGTCGAGTTGTCTGGCGGCTCTTACGAGGACGTGGAGTTGTGGCTCTGTGGCTTCTACTGTGGCTTCGACTTTAGCTACGTTCTGGGCTTCGCGTTGCCACGTGGTTGTTGGTTTGGAGCGGCTGGTGGCAGCGAGGGCGTCCAGTTTTTCTACGGCTTCGCGGCGGAGCTGATTTAGCAATGAGACGGGGACGAAGGGGTTGCCTTCGATGCTTGCTTCCAGCGTTTGTAAGTCGTAGGCTGTATTGCCCAGACGGCTGAGTTGGGCTCGGAGTGTCTCTTCCGTGAGACCTTGTTGTTGGGCGGGGCCGAGCTGGCTTGAGGACTCAACTACTACCAGAGTGCTGCCTCGGGTCCATTCCATTCGCAAGGGCTGGCCGATGCTTGCGGTTACTTTCACTGAGACGGGACGGCGATAAACGGGTTGAGTGGCTTCGGTAAATCTCTTGGCTAGCTTGTCGGTCTCGGGATCGCTTGAGCGCCAGAGGAGGTCGCCTACGCGGATTCGTTTGGTGTCGAGGGCCTGGTTCGCGAAGCCTAGCTCTACCAGCTTCTTGGTGACTTCACGAACGGTATAAAGACGGCCGCCTTCTTCTTTCTCCTGGGGGCTGCGCCAGTCTGCGGCGTCGAAGACTACGCCGTCGCCGGGCTTGAGTGGCGAGACTGCGTGGTTGGGGCCGACTTCAACGCGGATGGCTTCGGGGCGGATTTCTGTGACTCTGCCCATCCAGACTCCACGGTGCCTTGGGCCTCGGCCGATGACGGCCTTTTGATGGTTGGTACCGCTTAAGAAGAAGGGCCCGAGGCCGCGGGAGTAGACCTGTTCGAGGTGGACGCGGTCCTGGGCTGTGACGGCGTAAGCGCCGTCGACGGCTTTGCGATAAGCGGCGGTGGTGAGTGCTACGTATTCGGCGTCTTTGTAGCGGCCTTCGATCTTGAGCGAGGAGATGCCGAGGGGGATCAGTTTGGGGATCCACTCGAGCGTGTAGAGATCGCCGGGGCTCAGTAGATACCTTGCGTCTTTGAGGGGTTCGATCAGTTCGTCGACGACGAGTTCATAGGGCAGACGGCAGGCTTGGGCGCATTGGCCTCGATTGGCACTGCGGCCACCCCAGGCTTCTGAGCTGAAGCATTGGCCTGAATAAGCAACGCATAAGGCGCCGTGGACGAAGATCTCGAGTTCACAATCGGTCTCGCTGCGGATCTTGGCGATCTCTTCTAGCGAGAGTTCGCGGGCGAGGTTGACTCTTGTTGCGCCGAGGCGCTGGGCCAGGCGGACTCCGTCTGAGTTGGTGATGCTCATCTGGGTGCTGCCGTGGATTTCAAGATCTGGTGCGATTTGTCGGGCTAGCAAGCATACGCCGAGGTCCTGAACGATAATGGCGTCGGCACCGGCTTGGGCGATGGCTTCGATGGTCTTTGCTGCGGCGCTGAGTTCTTTGTCGAAGACCAGCGTGTTGAAGGTGACGTAGCCTTTGACTCCTCGCTTGTGGAGGGTGGCGAGGGCCTCGGGGAGTTCTTCGAGGGTGAAGCCGACTTTGGCACGGGCCGAGAAGTGGGTAAGGCCGAAGTAGACACTGTCGGCACCTGCCTCGATGGCGGCTTTGAGTTGCGGCCAATGCCCCGCCGGGCTCATGATCTCTGGCTTCATACTAGTCGCCGTATCGCAGGCTCAATAGCGAGGACGGCACTACTCCCGTGTTGATGATGACGAGGCGCGAATATTCTGTGTCGGTGAGTGGCGCTACTTTGACGCCGAGCTTTTCAGCAATCATCGGCAGGCGATCAGAATGCGTAACCACCAGGATTGTGTCACTGGGAGTTGCTGCTTTTAGAAGCGCCACCAGAGCTTCGAGGTCTGCTGCTTTGATGATTTTGGCTTCGATGGTTTTGGCCTTGAGTACCGGTGCGGCTGTTTCTTGCGTGCGCCGGAATTCGCTGGTGTAGACGGCGGTGAGCCTGGTGTCGGTTAAGACATTGGCGAGTAAGGCAGCGCGCTTGTGGCCGGCCTCAGTGAGCGGGACGTCGCCTGTTGGGCCGGCTTTCTCGGCGTGGCGCACCAGGATGATGGTTGCGGCATGTAGCGAGAAGACCGAGAAGACAATCGAGGCCAGGAGGCGCAGCATCAATCAACCAAGCCTTCGAAGAGGACGCTTGTGAGGTAGCGCTCGCCTGCGTCGGGAAGAACAACGACGATTGTCTTGCCCTTGTGCTCTGGCATATGCGCGAGGCGGATGGCACCGGCGGCTGCAGCTCCGCAGGAGATGCCGCAGAGGATGCCTTCTTCTTTGGCCAGGCGGCGGGCCATGTCGACAGCTTCATCGTTGGTAACCTGTTCGACCTGATCAACCACCGAGAGATCGAGAGTGCCCGGGATGAAGCCGGCACCGATGCCCTGAATCTTGTGCGGGCCGGGCTTGGGGGCTTCGCCGTTGCGGGTCTGAGTGATAACGGGGCTGTGGGCTGGTTCGACGGCGACGCTGAGGATTGGCTTCTTCATTTCGTGCTTGAGGTAGCGGCTCACGCCGGTGATGG
>CANGVB010000356.1 GCA_947456995.1 Bryobacteraceae bacterium
ACACCATCGCGAAGGTAATCGAGAAACAATTCCAGCGCCTCCGGCTCATTCATCCCGTCCATTGCTTCATCGCGAGTAATGCCATGCACTGTGACGGAAGAGTTGTTATAGGCAATCTTGAGCATCACCTCAAAGGAGTCATCGAGCAGAATTTCACCATCGATCACAGCAAGGGCGCCAATCGTGATGATGCGGTCCCGCCTCGGGTCAAAGCCGGTGGTCTCGGTATCGAGCACAACAAAGCGCACGGCCTCAACAGGCGTGGCCTCATCCCAGGTGGATTCAAAGCTGGCGAGGTAAGCGTCGATACTCATACAAACCGGTTCACCGTAAATTGCATCACCCGGTGTACGGAGGTGAAGGCAGTCTTGAGCAACATTTGATCGAGCTTGCCAAGCTTGGCCGGATGTATGCGTCTGCCGCCTGAGATGGTGCGATGGTAGAGCCCAATGCGGAAGGCATCTGCAGCCTCGATCAGCATGTCAGCGGCATCCGGATAATCGGCAACCGCGCGCGTGAGGCGCTCAAGCGTCCCGGCCTTCTCCATCTGGCCGGAACTCAAGGCAAAGACGCGAGCAGCATCAGCAATCGGCTGCAGCACCACACTCTCGATATCAAAGCTATCGTGCCGCACGCCATCGAGTTCCACCACCATGCCTTCAGAAAGCGTAAGAGGAGGCAGGTTTATCAGCGTGTCGTTGGCCAGAAGTGAGATGGCCATAGGCTCTGCGGAAATCTCAGCACAAAAGCGGGAGATCAACTGATTGCAGATCAAGCGGTCTCCGAGTAGCGGAACAAGATCAAAGAACTCACGCCGCTCAAACAGGTGATTCCTGATAGGGTCCGCAATCGTCTCGCTGTATAGCCTCTGCCATTCCGACAGCGGCATTGCCGGATGCGCGCCTTTGGGCCACTCGATCCCGACACCACTGAGCCCGCTCTCGTGAAAGTAATGCGAAGTCATGCCGGCAACAGAGACAAAGTAGAAGCTCTCCAGCGGCTTGAAGTCAGCGCCCGAGTCATCATAGATCACGGCGATGGTTGGGAACTTGGGGCTCGGGATATCGGCTCGAGCCGACGCCCCAAACATCATCCAGCAGTAAGGCACAGTAGGCGCTGCAATCCCTGAAGCCACAGCCTCCATTTCGGCCAGACGAATACATGCCCCGGCCGCAGCTCGAATCACATACCCGCCAATCAGACAGCATTCATCGAGGTCATTCGCTGAAGCCAGTGCATCCATCACAAAGCGCCGCGCAAGCAACAACAAAGGAGCAATTTCTTCAGGCGATAAAGCCTCCTGCAACTTGCCAATCAAGCCCGGCACATCGTGATTGCAAAACAGAGAAAGCTCACGCGCACTCAGGATAGTGCCATCGTCCAACCGAACCGCATCCACGCTTTGCTCCAGCATGGCGCGAATCGCCGAGCGGGTGGAGTAAACACCATCGAGCAGCGGCAATTCCTGACAAAAGTAATTCTGACGGCCCTGGCGAGCCCGCAAAAACGAAAGTGGCGGCGGCTCGGAATCGAGCCACGACCGCCGCTCAAACCCCGGCCCCCCAGCCATCGAGAAGCGCGCCGAAAGGTATCGCTCCACTTCCGGATAACGTGCCACAACGGCTTCCATCTCTGCCGCCCCAACGCCATAAAGAATGACATCGCTAAGCGTACGAGCCGAGTGTTGAAAAGACCCATCCCCAACAAAGCGGTCCAGCCCCAAAAGGTCGCCCTCGCCAAGGACATCATGCAGCCGTTCAGTTCCGTCCCGTTCATCAAGCACTTCCACGCGGCCCTGCTGAATCACCCAGACGAGCGGAATCTTGCCGTCGCCCTGGCGATAAAGGTATTCCTCAGACTGATGAAACTTCACCTTGCCACTACCGGCGAGTTCCAGCAAGTCGCTATCAGAAAGGGAATCAAAGGGAGCGTGTTGCCGCAGGAAATCAGCAACACGCTGACGAATAACAGAAGTTCTCATGTTTGACAGGAAGCTATGAAGACACAGGTCCAGATAGGGCGTCGAACAGGGGCGGCCACTAACGGGCTAGTGTGCTCAGGATACAACAGGCGGGGTTGCCGCACTCTTGATGTTGTCTTCGTGTGCGCAATTTGCGTATAGTAAGGTCATGAGTCGTCCTCCAATGACGGTTGTCGAAAGTTTCCACTTCTTGCGCGACTCTGAGGCAATTTTCGAGGATGATGAACGCAGCGCGTTAGTTGCTTTTCTGGGGCAATTCCCTGAGGCGGGTGTAATTATTCCTGGTACCGGTGGGATTCGGAAGCTCCGCTGGGCGCTGCCCGGGATGGGCAAAAGAGGAGGCGCTAGAGTAATTTACTACTTTCACAATGAGCGAGTGCCTCTTATCTTGCTGACCGTGTATGCGAAATCAGCTCGAGCAAATCTATCAGTTGCTGAGCGAAACAAAATGAAGTTACTGGTCCCCAAATTGGTGGAAAGCTTTTCAAAACTGCACTAGGAGAAAATGATGGCGACAAGAACCTCAATCAAAAAGAACGCCGAGCAAGCGAAGAAATCTGAAGCCAAGAGCGTAGGCCAAAAGATTATCGAAAGCCTTGAAGAAGCTATTGCATGGTCTAGCGGAAAGCCCAACAAAGTGCAAGTGACAGTGGTAACCCCGCCCATGTTGGATGTGAAAAGAATCAGGCTCGACATGGGCTTAAGCCAAGTTCAATTTGCCGCCAAGTTCGGGTTCCCACCCGCGACTCTGAAAAACTGGGAACAAGGCCGGGCCAGACCTGATGCTTCAACCCGTGTTTTGCTAGCTGTAATTGCTAAACACCCGAAAGCCGTGGAGGACGTACTCGATCAGGCGAGTTAAGAAAGGGCACTCAGGATTGTTGGGCCAACTCACGAAATAGCTCGAAAGCCAAAATGGCATCGTCGACCACGGGGAGAAACAAAGGGAAGGAGAATTTTGGAGGCGCGAACCGGAGTCGAACCGGTGCATAAAGGTTTTGCAGACCTCTGCCTTACCACTTGGCTACCGCGCCTCGCCGTAGCTACTCTTCTAGCTTAGCCCCGCACGCCCCCCAGCGTCAAACGCAGCTTCTACCCAATCCCCGAGCAAAGCCCCCACCCGCTCCACCCCATGCCACTGCTGCGTATGAATCGCCGCATGCCGACCCACCGCCCGTCGCGCCTCCACATTAATCGCAAGCCACGCCACAAACCGCTCCAACTCCTCCTGCTCAGCCAGCCCCGGGTCCACCTTCACACAAGCCACCTCCGGCAAATCCGCCGTCTCCAGACTCCGCGTCACAATCACCGGCTTGCCAATCCCCATCAACCGCGTCGCGATCCCGCTCGATTCCCCCGCCAGTGGCCATCGCAAATTAATCCCCACATCCAGCGCATGAGCCTGCATCCACCACTCCGCCTCACTCAAATACCCGCGACGCACAATCCACTCCGCCTTCAGCCTGTCTCCCAGAGCCCGCTCCAAATCCGGCCCCACAAAATCCCCCTGCACCAGCAACCTCACCAGCAAGCCCTGCCCACGCAAAGCCTCAAACGCCCGCAACACCGCATCCACCCGTTTCGATTCCCGCAAATGCCCCAGCACCGCAAACAAACACTCAGTCCGAGGAACCCCCAACACCTGCTCGCGATACTCATCCACCTCGCGATAGTAGTGATCCCGGGGGGCCTCAAACAAATGCGGCAACACTGCCACCTTCACTCCAGGCGCATGGCTCAACACCGCTGCCTCCGCCGCACGATTATGCACCACCACCAGACGCGCCCCCTCACAAAGCCGCTTCAGCATCGGCCGCTCAAAATAACGCGTATCGGCCCCGCTCATCCCCCGCCCCCCCCAATACCGCCCCGCCCTCTGCCGGAACCACCCCCCGTAGTTGTAAACAAACTCCTCGATGTACTGCTCCCGCGTCAGCTTCCCCAGCAACAAATGATGCAGACACGCATCATGCAAAAGCACCACCCCGGGCTTCGCTATAGCCCGCTCGTAAATCTCCCAATGCAACCCGTTATTGCCAACCTGATAGAGATTCGCATCCGCATCGGCCACAATCTCAAAGCGCTTTTCCAACTGCCCCAGCAGCACAGCAGCATACTGCGCCACCCCAGTAGCCGCCGGCGGCATCGGCGCAAAGTACCCCAGCTTCATTGCGGCTTCTGACGCTTGCCAAAGAGCGCCGTCCCCACCCTAACCACAGTCGACCCCTCCTCAATCGCCACCTCAAGATCGTTCGACATCCCCATCGACAACTGCGGCAACCGATACTTCTCCGCCAGCCCCCGCAACTGCACAAAATAAGGCCGCGCCGTCTCGGCATTCTCATCCCACGGCGGCATCGTCATCAACCCCGTCAGCTTCAAATTCGGACAAGCCGCAATCCCGTCGATCAACTCCGGCAAGTCCTCCGGCGCGCAACCGTGCTTGGCATCCTCATGCGACAACTTCACCTCAATCAGCACTTCCTTGGGCGTCACCGCAGCCTCATCAATCCGCCGGGCCAGCTTCACCGAATCCACCGTATGGATATGGCTAAACAGCTCCGCCGCCTTACGCGCCTTATTCGATTGCAGATGCCCGATCAAATGAAAATTTGCACCCGTCAGATGCGACACCAGCGGAAACTTGCCCTCAAACTCCTGCACGTAATTCTCCCCAAAATCCCGCAGCCCCAGCTCGTAACCCTCCAGAATCACATCCGCCAAAAACACCTTCGTCACTGCCAGCAGCAACACCTCATCCCGCTTGCGCCCGGCCTTCTGACAAGCCAGCGCCAATCGATTCTCTACTTCCGCCAGACGTTCTTTGAGCACTCCTTTGAGTTTGGCACGCAAACTGCAAACAGGCATAGCAATGGTCCCCAACCAGATCGCTGTTGCGATCCACGACTTTATCGCCA
>CANGVB010000357.1 GCA_947456995.1 Bryobacteraceae bacterium
AAATCCTTATAACCGCGAACCTGATCCTGCACCCCACGCTGATAATTCAGAGTCAGAATCTGGCTCGTACTCGGCCGAAACGCAAGCTTCGTTTCAATGCCATACTGCCGGAACCGCGTATCCTGCTGACGGCTCCCAATCAAGTCACGCACACTATCAAGCGGCATCCCAAAGAAGCGGTGAAACACATTGCGCGAGTCCTGCCCACCTCCAGCCCGTAGATCATTGTGTTTCCGCCCAGACGCCCCAAAAAGCCAGAACAGTTTCTCATTCGCCGCAGAGATCCGCCCCGCTGCAAAGCCAGACAAATCCGCCGTCGCCCCGCTCAGGTTAAAGCTCCCGTGCGTCTGCCATTTCCCGTCGTCAGCAAAGCGCGCTTCCTGGCTCGTGACATGAATGGTCCCCCCCAAGGAATCGCTGCCATACTGCGCCCCCGTAGGCCCAAGCAGCGCCTCCACACGTTGCGCCTGAGACGGCTCAACAAAGGCCAGATACTGATTCGGCCCGGATCGAAAAGTGGAGTTGTTAAACCGAATACCGTCCATCAGGTTCAACACCTGATACCCCGTCAAGCCCCTTAAAAACGGCGACACCTGCGCCGTAGATGTCTGCTGCACCAGAATCCCCGGCGTTGCTTCCAGCGCATTCCCAAGCGTAAGCAACGGCCGCTTCTGAATATCACTCTGTTCCAGAATCGTAGTGACATGCGCCGATTCCATCACTTGCTCAGCATTCCCGCGTGTTGCCGTGATGGTCAGTCGCGTATAAGCAGAAGAAGGCTCAAGCCGAATCTCGAAATCCCCATTCGATACGATCCGTTCACTTGAATTAAATCCATCGCTAAACACCCGGAGCTGATAATTGAGCGATCGCGATTGCACCCATTCAAATCGCCCCTCTGCATTGCTTTTTGTAGAGAAAACGAGCACCCCGCCAGCAGACCGGATTTCAACCGTTGCCCCAAGAATCGGTTGTCCAGAAGAATCCACCACCCTGCCGCCAACATTTGCCGCCAGGGAAGATATGAAAAGGAGAAGCGATGAAAAAAATCTTTTCATGAATAGCTAGGCTAACACTGAGATTTTTACAGCTTCGTGAAAAAAAAGGATGGTGAGTCGGGCGGGGTTCGAACCCGCGACCACCGCATTAAAAGTGCGATGCTCTACCAACTGAGCTACCGACTCATTGGACAAATAGTAGTATAGCAAGACAGAGATGAAAGTTGGACTGATTGGCACAGGTGCGATTGCAAATAAGCACGCGCAAGCATACAAGAACATTGGCTACCAGATCGTAGCCGTCAGCAATAAAACCGCAGAGAGAGGGCAAGCCTTTGCCAATCAATGGGGTAGCGAATTTTTCGCAGATTGGGCAGACGTCTGCAGACACCCGGAAGTCGACTTTGTCGACCTCTGCACCTTCCCCGACGTACGCCTCGAACCGCTCAAAGTTGCCGCGGACGCAGGCAAACACGTGCAGGTTCAGAAGCCAATCGCGATCGACGTCGCCACCGCCGAAGAAATGATTGCCTACACCAAGGCCAAAGGCGTCAAATTAAGCGTAGTTAGCCAGGGCCGCTTCAATGATTCCATCCAGTTCTTGAAGAAAGCCATCGACGCAGGCCGTCTAGGCAAGATCTTCCAGGCCGACGCGTACGTCAAGTGGTGGCGCAGCGAAGAATACTACTCTCGCCCCATCAAAGGCAGTTGGGCCGTCGAAGGCGGCGGTTCCCTCATCAACCAGGGCATCCACCAGGTCGATTGGCTCCTCTACCTCATGGGCGACGTAAGGCAGGTCTTCGGCCAATGGCATCTGGGCGTCCGTCACAAGATCGAAAGTGACGATTGTCTAAGCGCCCTCCTGCGTTTCGAAAACGAAGCCACCGGCGTCATCCAAACCTCTACCGCCATGTGGCCCGGCCTCACCGAGCGCATTGAACTGCACGGCACCAAGGGCTCTGCCATCCTCACCGGAGACAGGCTAACCCGTTGGGACGTAGTCGACGATGA
Organism: Bryobacteraceae bacterium; assembly: GCA_947456995.1. Taxonomy (GTDB): domain Bacteria; phylum Acidobacteriota; class Terriglobia; order Bryobacterales; family Bryobacteraceae; genus Bryobacter. Next base: position 2,010 of record CANGVB010000357.1, read on the forward strand.
AGGAGACCCCGCCCCCGTCGCAGCCGACGTCTCCAGCGGCGCCAGCGACCCCATGGCCATCTCACTCGCCCCCTTCGAGCGCGCTTTCCTCGATTTCGGCGAAGCCATCAAAACCGGCAGAAGCCCACTCATCAGCGGCGAAGAAGGCCTCCGCGCCCTCGAACTCGTCCAGTCCATCTACACCAGCGCCCGCGAAAATCGCCTCGTCCAGATCGGAAGCCGGCGTGGCTAATTGGTGGCGCCTCCGGGTGCCAGCCTCCAGTGCCAATCTAGGCCCCGGCTTCGACGCCTTGGGCCTCGCCCTCTCCCCCTATCTCGATTGCCGCTTCCGCCTCGCAGACAAACTCACCATCCGCGCCTCCGGCAGAGACGCCAACCTGATCTCCACCGCTGAAGACAACCTCATCTGGCAAACCGCACTCACCGTCGCCGAGCACACGGGCGAAACGATGCCACCAGTTGAGCTCGAAGTCCACAACGATATCCCCCTTGGCAAAGGCCTCGGCTCCAGCGCCGCAGCCCTCACCGCCGGTGTCATCCTCGCCGACGTAATGCTGGGCCTCGGCTGGAAGAACTACCGCATCCTCGACGAAGCCGCCCGCATCGAAGGCCATCCCGACAACGTCGCCGCCTGTGTCCTCGGCTCCATCGTCGCCAGCGCCATCGATTCCAGCGGCATGACTCGCGCCGTCCGCCTCGAACTCCCTCCCAGCTTCGAAGTCGCCGTCGTCGTGCCAGACTTCCCTCTCCCCACTCACGAAGCCCGCGCCGTCCTGCCAGACTCATACTCCAAAGCCGACGCCGTCTTCAACGTCCAGCGCTCAGCCCTACTGATCGCTGCTCTCGCCACCGGCACCATCTCCGCATTCCCGGCCGCACTCGAAGACCGCCTCCACCAGCCCTACCGGCAAAAGCTCGTCCCCGGCCTCGAAGAGATCCTCAAACTCCGTGCCCCCGGCCTCCTCGGCTGCTGCCTCAGCGGCGCTGGCCCCAGCATCCTCGTCTTCTTCGAAAAAGGCCACGAGCAGGTCGTCCGTCACGTCCAGCAAATCTTTGAAGCCCACGGCCACTCAGCAGAAATTCTCGATTCCAAAGTAGACCGCCAGGGCTACCAACTCTCGGAGGAACCACTCGGATGAAACGTCGTAAACTCTTAGCTCTGGCAGCAACCCTGCCTCTCCTCGGCCAGGAAAAGAATCTCCGCGTCCTCGTCAAAATCGAGACAGAGATGGGCGACATCCTCGTGGCCCTAAGCGGAGACCGTGCCCCAAAAACAGTAGAAAACTTCCTCCGCTACGTCGACGAAGGCTTCTACGAAGGCGGCCTTTTCCACCGTACGGTCAAGCCCGACAATCAGCCCCAAAGCCCCGTCAAGATCGAAGTCATCCAGGGCGGCCCCAACCCGGAAAAGAAGTCTGCCTATCCTCCGGTTGCCCTCGAACGCACCAGTCTCACCGGCCTCAAACACGTCAACGGCGTCATCTCCATGGCTCGCTTTGGCCCCGATACCGCCATGGCCGACTTCTTCTTCTGCATCGGCGATCAACCCGAACTCGACTTCGGTGGCAAACGCAATCCCGACGAGCAGGGCTTCGCCGCCTTCGGCCTCGTCCTCAAGGGCCTCGATGTGATTCGCAAAATCCAGCAATCCCCGGCCACAGCCCAAAAGCTCACACCGCCGGTCAAGATCCTCAAGATTAGCCGCGTAGACGCATAGAGTCGCCCACCGCCCGCACCTCATCGGCCTCAAAATCCCGGCCATGCAAGCGGAAGTAATCCTCCAGCATCTGGTAAATCTCCAGATCCTTCGGGTTCATCCGCAAGGCCTCATGGCACCAGCTCTGAAACGCCCGCACTTCATCAATCTGCAAACTCAACTTCGCCAGCATCTTCGCGATCTCGGCCGTCTCTTTGCCATTCTCAACTGCCTCTTCCAGCAGGAAAATCGCATCACCCACCAGGCCCTCTTCCACCAGCTTCTCCGCTGCGCTTAAGAACGTGTCCGGCATCAGTCTTTCCTCAACTCAAACGATCCCTGCAGCCGCACATACGGGTCGGTATTCCGCAGCATATGCGTCCCCACCAGCTTGTCGCCATCAATCACTGCCTTGTACTCTTCCACCAAAAACCTCGGGTCGCTGGTCAGAAAAATCAGCGTGGTCATATCGATAGTGCAGTTGCTCAGCGGATAGCTCAGGCTCGTCTGTCTCTGCTTCGAACTCAGCGTAATCGACCCCCGGCACGTACGCCCATTCCCCTCCAGCTTCAACTCCACATCCTGCGTCGCGTTGTACATCGTAGCCTTCCCCCTCCAGGTGCCGGTAAAGTCATCAGACTTGCTCACCGTAGAGGGCGGCAATGGCTTCAGCGTCCCGTAATCCGGCTTCGGCAGGCTCGTCAAAATGCCAGCCTTATACTGCCCCACTGCAAAGTGCGCTGCCTCGGTCAGCAATCGCTGCGTGTCCTCAGGCACGCGCAGCGTGGTCGGGTTCCGCGTCGCCCCTTCGCAGGTCTTGCCCATCAGCACTTCCACAAACACACATGCATTCAGATAAGTGCCGAGCGGCGAAGGATGTGTCCCATCCGCATCAAACAACTCAATCTGCGGCTGCGTCTCGCGAATCCGCTTCCACGCCAGACCCACCGGCGAAATCGTCGCCCCAATCTCTCGCGCCGCCTCGGCATAAGCGTAATTAAGGCCCGTCTGAAACTCTGGATAAGCCTTGCGTCCCCACGTCAGATACAGCATCGGTTTGGCATTCTTCCGCTGTATCTCGGCATTCCAGATCCTCACCCACCGCAACAACCCATTCGGCTCATTCACGCCCCACTTGCCATCCACATAGTTCTCACCCAGCGTCGATTGGTCCTGCAGCACCACATAA
>CANGVB010000358.1 GCA_947456995.1 Bryobacteraceae bacterium
AATCCGCTCTTTGGCGGGCGCTTCACCTCGATGCTTAATGATGCGCTGCGCGTGGACAGTGGGCTTACCTACGGGGCCAACAGCCTTCTGCAACTCGACCGGCTGCCCGGGACAATCTCGATTGTCACCTTCACCAAGACAGAATCGACTGAAGCCGCGATCGATCTTGCGCTGAAACAACTGGAGAAGTTGCAGAGTCAAGGCATCGACGCGGAGCAGTTGGCGAGCGCGAAGGCCTATGTGAAGGGGGAGTACCCAACCAAGGCACTTGAAACCATCAATCAACTCTCGGGGATGCTAACTAATTTTGAGATCTTCGGGCTGAACCGGGGCGAGGTGGATGATCTGATTTCCCGGATTGATGCCGCAACGCTGGAACAGGTAAACCAGACAGCGAAGAAGTATTACAAAACGAGCGGCCTCGTCTTTGTGCTGATCGGGGACGCGGCGAAGATTCGGAAGACGGCTGAGAAGTATGCCAAGGATTTAAGAGTCGTAAAAATTAGCGAACCGGGGTTTTGATGCGCCTTTTAATTCTGCTCGTTGCCGCGAACCTGGTTGGCCAGGTGCTTCTGATCGATGGGGAAAGCGCGTTTGTTGTACCGCCGCGAACCAGCGTTGAGTTGAAGGTGGTGCTCTCCGGGGCTAGCCTGGGCGGCAACGTGGCAGGAGTGAATGTTCGTTTTGTCCCTCCAGCGGGGCAGGCAAGCGTCACCGTCAGGACGGATGCCAGCGGGAAAGCCTCCACAATGTACACGAGCCCGGACACGGCTGGGTATTTCAACGTGGATGCTGTCGCTGAACTTGGTGATGGGGCGGTGGCGAGTTTTGCGTTTTCGGTAGGGACGCCTACGCCGACTGGCAGTGCCACTGCGCTCAAGGCCGAGGTGCGGCGGGTGCTTTTGCGGAATGCCGCAGACGGGGGCAACTTGCAGCTTGTAGGGCCCTACTGGTTGCCGGCAGGAAGTCTGGTGCGTCCAGCCCGTTGGGGCAAGGATAAGGAAGCGGGAGGCCTCTGGAGGGCTGAGGTAGGGAGCTGGTTGCTGTGGGTGGACGAGGGCCCAGGCAAGAGTTGGGCGAAGCCGACACGCTTCTACCTTGTACCAGGAAACGACTTAGGCCAGGCGCGAATTTCGGGAGAGATGTGGTGGCCGCTGGTGCAGCCCCCGGCTGGGAGCTGGCAGAGTGTGGGGCGCACCACCAGTGTTGCCGGTGCCTTGATCCCGGTGATCGATCTTGCACCGGTGCCGGGGGAATCTTGTGGGGTTTTGCTATCGACAAACGCTGTGAGCAGCGCTGCATTTGAAACCTACCTGCGCAAGAGTGGGGTGAATCGTATCTATTCTGATCCAGCTTTGGCCCTGGGATGCAGGCGGAGTTTTGTGCTGGTGAGCGGAATGGGGGATGGGACAGGTGTTTGGTTAGACCGTTGGTTCTCCTGGGAAGATCTCGGTCAGAGGTTAAAGAATTTAGGTGAGATAAGTGCTGTAGTAGAAACAAACCAAAGTGGCTTGGCTGCGAAATTCTGGAGCGGACTGGGTTTTTCGGGGATTGTAGTCAGTTCCACGGATGATTTGCGAATTGGCTTCATGCAGCCCTTGCGGGGTGGTTATGTTGCGCGCGGGTTTTTGCCTGCGCTCGAGAGGCTGAACGGGAATTTTGAACAGGCTGCTGCCGAAACTCTACGGGGGGAGCTGACCGTAGGCAGCCCTCGCCCTCAGGCTCAGCGGCTGATTCCTGCCGGGATTCAGCGGGTGGCTCTTGAAGATGTGGAGTTTTCGAATGTGGGCGGGGTGCGCTTTCTGGGTTTGGATCCTCGCTTTGGGGAAGCTTCGGTGAGTGTCAGTGATTCGAAGGTGGCATCTGCAGTTGTGAGCGGTAATGGGTTGCTGGTGCAGGGTTTAAGTGCTGGCCGTGCAGACCTGGTTGTGGTGGGAGGAGGCTATCAGGGTATTGCCAGTGTTCGCGTGGGTCTTGGGGAGGCTACGCTGCGTGCCTGTTTGATTGTGGCTGGCCAGACGCAGTGTTTGGGGCAGATGCAGCGGAATATCCCGGTGGCTGAGGATGAAGTGGGCGGGCATGGGTTTCTTGAGATTCAGGATGAGACTATAGCTGCAATCGATTCTAAAATATACACTTATAATCGCGGAGAAAGGAATATTCCGATCCAGGTTCGGGGTTTGAAGTCCGGCAGAACCAGGTTGAAGGTGCGGAGTCACGATGGCAGAGTGGTGGGGGATATCCCGGTTCAGGTGGCTGAGTCTGGTGCAGCAATTTCCGGAAGCGTTCCTACAAGTTGTCCAGATGCAGCAACTTATCGAGCCACATTTAATGTAGTAGGTGGAGATCAGGCTCTTTTCGAACCGTTTGGAGGCGCCTGGTGGGGTAACGGAATTACGCTTGTCTTTCGCCGGCTGGGAGCAGATCGCTTTGAGATTAGGAGTAGCGGCGCACCCGAGGGACAGTTTTTCGCCATGGGTGGTTCGCTGGCGGTGGATTGCAGCTTTATTGGGAGTGGAACCGGGGTGGCTGGGTTGCGTGTGACAACCGCTCAGGTGAGAGGGCGTATTGTGCAGCGCGCGGGAGTTTTCGACTTGATGACGCTCGATTACTCGATCGGGGTGGACGGTGTATTCCCGCAGCCGCTTGAATACCGCGGGACTGGCACCCTTGCCGCAGGGTGTGGCTATCAGGTTGCGCTCGGCGAAAATCTGACGGCTGCCGGGGGACTCTTTCCCGTACGTGTGGGCAGCCCCGCGTTTTGTCCGTGGGAAGCGATGGTGACCCGGGGATTGGCAGAAGTGGTGGCAGGGCAGTTGGGTTTTGGGCCGGGGGTGCTTTGGTTGCAGGTGCCAGCGAATTTGGGGGCGGAGCGGATCGTTGGCATCCGGGTGGGCGGCATCGCTCTGGATTATGTCCAGCCAGGAAGGGCGACGGACGCGCCGGTGATTTGGACTGGCTTGAATGCGGGGAGTCTTGAAACCGTGGTGAGCCCGGGTTCGCAGGCGATTGTTTTGGGTTCGGGGCTTCGGCGACCGATCCAGGTGGGTGGTCTTACCGCTACCACCTTGTACTTCAATCCGGGTTATACAGTGATTCAAGTGCCGGATGGGGTGAAGTTGGGTGTAGCGGACTTGGAGAGCGGGATTCCGTTGCTGGTAGAGCGGAGTGCGCCAGGTGTTGTTTCGGTTCGCGACGGGCAGGTTTTTGTTACGGGGCTAGACCCAGCTCTACCGGTTTGGGTGGAGGTGGGAGGCTTGGAGCTAGGAGTCGTCCCCATTCGGCCAGTTGGGGCCGGCGTATTCCAGTTGGAATTCGTCACCTTCCCCGCGCGACGGGGAGCGATTGTGGTGCGCCAGGGCGGCCGCGCTTCTCAGCGCGGCGTATTTGTGATGTGAGCGGTGTGGTGACGGCCGTGCCAGGCGTAGAGCTGTAGCAGTTTGTCGAGGGTCATGACGCCGTTGTCGGGATGGACGATCTCACGGGCGAACTGGTCCGCTGGGGTGAGTTCGAGCATTACCGTCCAGCGGTGGTGGACGTTTTCGATGATGGCGAGGGATGGCTCGATGGGGAGCGAAGAGTCAGGGAGCTTCGACCAGGCGTTCTCATCGTAGGGCTTGATGGTGGGTTTGTCTTCTGTGAGGCCAAGCCGGAAACGGATGAATGCGTTCATGTGGGAATCGGCAATGTGATGGATGAGCTGACGGACGGTCCAGCCACCTTCGCGATAAGGGGTGTCGAGCTTGTCCTCGCCCAGTGCGACGAGCGCAGCGCGGACGTTGCGTGGGAGATCACGGATCTCGGCGATCGAGGCCTGCCGTTCGGAATCGTCTTTATATGGAGTGAAGGAAAAAGTCCCAACCGGGAAGCGCGGGTCTGACATAATTTCATTATGGAACGTCGATCGTTTTTCCTCACGACCGCGGCTCTATCTTCGGCCATGATGTTGCAGGGGCAGGCTACGGCTCCGCCCAAGACGCATCTCAAGGTTGGCGATATGGCCCCGGATTTTAGCGTGCCCACAACAGCGGGCAAGCCATTCAAACTTTCTGACTACAAGGGCAAGAACGGAGTGGTGGTTGCATTTTTCCCCGCTGCGTTCACCGGTGGTTGAACAAAGGAAATGACCGGGTACCAGGCTGGTATCCAAAAGTTTAAAGACATGGGCTTTGAAGTCATTGGCTTGTCCACTGACAACGTACCCAGTCTGAAGTATTGGGCTGACAATGTGATCAAGCCAGAATTTCCGCTTGGGAGCGACTTCGCAACGCGCAAGACGGCAGAAGCCTACGGCACGTTGATGAAGGATCGTGGGATCTCCAACCGAGCCACCTTTGTGGTGGATATCGATGGAAAGATCACGAGCATTGAAGAGGGAAACACGGCAGTCGACGTTACCGGAGCGGTGACGGCTTGTTCACGGAGCAAGGGCAAGCTTTAGTGGCGGCGCCTTTACTCGAAGTTCAAAACATCACAGTAATTCGCGGAGAGAGGCCGGCCTTAAACGGCCTCTCTTTGCGTATTGAGGATGGTGAGCATGTGGCGATTCTGGGGCCTAACGGCTGCGGCAAGTCGACACTGCTCAAAGTGATTACCCGCGAAGAATACCCGCTGCTGCGCCCGGATAGTTTTGTTCGTATCTACGGGCAGGAGCGCTGGCATCTTGATGACCTCCGCAAGTGGCTGGGCATCATCTCGAACGACTGGCAGGCCAAGGGCACCCGTGACGTGAAAGCGCGCGAGCTGGTGCTGGGTGGTTTCTTCAATAGCGTCGTGATTGAGCCTTATCACGAGGTAACCGCAGAGATGCGTGAGCTTGCCGATGCCGCCCTGATCGATATGGGTGTAATGCATCTGGCCGATCGCTGGACTGATGAGTTGTCGAGCGGCGA
>CANGVB010000359.1 GCA_947456995.1 Bryobacteraceae bacterium
CGATGGTAACTCCGCCCACCTCAGCCTTGGCCTGATAATCGACTGCCCCAGCGCGAGCCGGAACTCCATGTACTTCAACCGGCGCTTGCGCGCACAAACTTATGGCCCAGACACCACCAATTGCCAAAAACAGTCTCATCAATTGCATACCCTCTATTCTCGCTTGATCCTGCCGAGTGAATCAATTGCTTTCCGAGCGGCTTCTACTCCTCGATACTGCGCCTCTTCAAAGATCGAGATCCCGCTCAAATCGGAGTTCGCATAAAACAACCGGTCATGCCCCTTCAACATCTTCTGCCTGCCAGCCGATGCAAGGAAACCTGGCGTCGGCCGCACCATCGCGTGGCCATTGCGAAACACATCGATCTGCGAAACACAGTCGCCGAGGTCGGCATGCGCTCTTCCCAGATCCGCCATCGCCAGATCCCGCCAATACTCCCAGGGCTTCTCAAGCAGGATCCGACGCGCTTCGTTCGGCGTCTTCTCTGCAAATGCGTAATACCAGGTCCAGACCGTCTGTTCCCGGTGCATCGCTACACTCTGATGCGTCGCTACAACATAGCCGAGAGAAGGCGAGCCATAGATCACGTTGTCCCAGGCCATCTCGGCTCCGCCACTCAGCTTCGGAATCCTGTCCAGCGTTAGATTCGCTGTCACCCACGGCGAATAACTAAAGCCTTCGGCTCTTGGCGCACCCTCAACAATGTAGCTGGCTAGAAAACTTGGCGCCGCCCAAATCACTGTCTGCGCCACATACTGCGTCTTAGGCGTCATTACATTCCAGGCATTGCCACTGCGCCCCACGCGATACACCGGCTCACCTGTCCGCACGTGCCCGTTCACCTTTGCCTGCAATTTCTTGAGCAACCACCCATTGCCCTCTGCCCAGCAAAACGGACCCTTGTCGTCATGATCTCGAGCCGCAAAATAATGGAGCCCTGCCCAGGCGCTCGTATCCCCCAGCGCGCACCCGTAATCGTCACGAGTGGAGTAATCGAGATACCACATCAGCTCGGGCGCATCAAAGCGATTTGCCTTGAGCCAATCCACAAAGCGCATCCCTTCCAGTCCTGCATCCACAGCCCCAAGCGCATGAGGGATCGCCCACTTGCCCGACCCATGCAAGCCCGCAATCAAGGCATCAAAACGCTTGAACTGCTCACGCCCCTTGGGTGAAAGACCAATCTCGGGCTCCAGCCCATACTGCCATCGCCCATGAATGAAGAGCCGCTCCTGAGGGCTATGGCAAAGGTGACGCTCATTCAGTTCGCCATCGACAATCAGGCCAACCTCTTCAAACAACTCCCTCACAAGTGGCGACTTCTGATTCGGAATCGGCACATAGTGTGCCCCCCACGGGTAAGCCGAAACCGCATTCTCCCCGTACCGCGAATTCCCGCCTGCCTTCTCCTCCATCTCCACCATCACAAAGTCGTTGAAGCCACGCTTCTTCAGCCACCATGCCGCAGACAAACCCGCCATCCCCGAGCCCACGATCACCAGCGGAACCTTCTTCATATCCTTTGGCGCGGCAAAACTGGCATGGTCCCGCAACTTGTGGCCGAGGGGGAATCCATCCATCACAAAGCCACCCGCTATCGGGGCACGTGCCTTTCGCCCCAACTGCAAAAACGGTGCCGCAACTAGATCGCGTCTCTTCATCTGGTCCAGTAATAAGTAGATGCCGCTGCTGCCACGCACAACACTGACGACGCGACAACGTAAGCCCCTGCCATTCCCAGTCTCCCCTGTTCGAGCAACGTCACAACCTCAATCGAGAAGGTCGAAAACGTAGTAAATCCTCCGCAAATCCCGGTGATCCAGAAGAAGCGCGAGTCTCCTGTCAGCCGGTGAGAGAAGTAGCCGATCATGGCCCCTCCAATCACATTCACTACAAAGGTCTGCCAGGGGAAGGGAAGCGGTAACGTCGTCGATAGCGCATACCGCGCTACCCCGCCAATCGCCGCTCCTCCCGCAATCCAGGCGTACTTCATGAGCGCGTCAGCGGCGTCACTGTCAGCTTGCGAAACTCCACCACGCCATGATCGCCCTGCACGGCAATCGGCCCGGGCATCGCTTCATTCGGGTCAAAGCACATCGCCGTCGGCCCCTCGATCTCCTGATGATCGATGATCACTTTGCCGTTCAGCTTCACGGTCACTGTACGGCCCACCAGGCGCACATCGAGCGTCTGCCATTCTCCCGGCGCATTCGCCGCGTCTGCCGTCGGCACGATTCGCGAATAGAGCGCCCCGTGCGAGTGCCCACTCACCGGCTCCCCGTGTGTGTCCTGAATCTGCACCTCATAACGCCCGCGCAAGCCAATTCCGGAATTCGATCCCTTCTCGTATCGATATTCGGCATGGAGTTCCAGATTCCAGTAGGTCTCCTTGGTTCGAATGTCGCTGGCTTTACGTGCATTCTTCATCACGCCATCGACGAGCGTCCATTCCATGGTCCGGCCCGGGAAAGTGGTCTGCCAGCCATCGAGATTCTTCATCAGGTCTTCTGTCTTGCCAGGCTTCCATTGATCCCCATCGCGATCGCGAATCACCGGCGCCCGCACTCCGCGAAATGTAAGAGTCAACTTCCCGTCGAGGTAATACTGTCCGACCAATTCACCTTTTTCAATGCTGGCCGTATAGTAATGCTTCCTATCTGCTTTTTCGAATCCAAAACGAAGAGACTCTTTTTTTGCGATTAGGATCATAGGGATCTTGTCCATCTGCCCGCCTGGCGCACCTACGAAGCGCCCAGCGATCGCAGGCGTGCCTGCACCGGTAACCTCAAGCCACCAGGCTCGCCCGCGTGGCTCTTTCTCGACGGTCAGGTTCCAACGGCCATTAAAATCCTTGTCCGCACCAAAGCTCATCACAGCAAAACTCGCAATTAGTAGAAACTTGTTCACGTTCGCTATTATCTAAGATGTAGTGCCACTCCTGCGCGCCATCTCGATTTTTTGCATGATGCTGCTCCTCGTGAGCGTGCATTGCCGTGCAAAATGCGTTGCTGTCCCGCACGACACAGCCAAGCATTCTCCCGAATGCCCGCTGCACAAGCAAAAGGTGCCAGACTCGCAGAAGTGCACACACGCTCCGCAGTGGGATCTTGACGACGCCAAGCAATTTGTCGCCATTACCGAAGAGCCCAGCCTCCCGACGGCGCCGCTCGCAACTATTGCGATCCTCTCTAACCAAAACCCGCCCGAAGTCTTCTTCGAGCACCGTATCCCGCTAGCCCTGCGCATCTGATCACTTTCTCCTAACCACGCCCAAAATCCCAACTGACCCAGGAGAACTGTAATGATCCGTGTCTTAATGCTCCTGCTTGGCCTTGCACAGTCAGCCAAGTATGGAAAATATGAAGTGTCCCTGCGCCTCCCCGCCGACGGCCTTTTTGCCGGCGAAGAGATGCAAATTGAATTCCGTGTCACAGACACAACCAACGTCGACCCATTGATGGGTGCCGACCCCGTCATCCGCGCCAAGATCCAGAGCGCGATCGACATGCCTTCGATGGCTGGCATGCCGGTAATCCGTGAGACCTCACACCCCGAAGGCGTCCCTGGCGATTATGGCCTGCACCCCTACTTCGTCCACGGTGGCGAATTCCGTCTAAAGCTCACCATCGAGCCTCAGGGTGAAAAGGCCTTCGAAGCCGAGTTCCCGCTGCAGGTAGGCGACGCCCGCCCCAATCGCCCCAAGGCCGTCAGCCCCTACAAGATGAGCTTCGACAACAACGAAATCCGCATCACCGGCCCCGAAGGTCAGGTCAAGAACTTCGACACGGTGCATGAAAAGAAGCTTCACTTCATTGTGGTTTCCAAAGACCTGAGCTACTTTGCCCACCTGCACCCAGAGCCCAGCGACAAGGGCACATTTAAGCTCAAAGAGCCCCTGCCCCCTGGTGACCTCCGCCTCTTTGCAGACTTCGCCCCACAGGGCAAAGGTGGCCAAGTGTTGATGCTGCCGCGTAACAAATCGGGCAAAGCTCCTGTGATCGAAGACAACCTCAAAGTGCCGGCCAAACTTACCGGTGAACTCATCGCTGGCAAGACCACCAAACTCACCCTCGAAGGGGGCCTCCCGCTCAAGGACCTTGAGCCCTATCTCGGCGCGCAAGCCCATCTGATCATGATCCATGAGGATGGCGAAACCTTCGTCCACTCACACCCGATTGATGACCCCGCGCAGCTCATCTTTCTCGCCCGGCCTCCCAAGGCTGGCAAGTACAAGGGCTGGGTCGAGGTCCAGTCCAAGGGCCAGGTAATGCACAAGAGCTTCTGGTTGGAGGCTGCCAGTGCGCGTCGTTAGCCTTCTCATCGCAACAGTTCTCCTGGCTCACGAAGGCAACCTCGTCAACCGCAAACCGAGCGGCGCTGACCCGCAAATCAAACTCGCCCGCAAGAAGCTCACCCTGCTCAAGCGAGGCAAATACGCCTGTTGCAAGCGCACCAGTTGCGACCTCTGCGCGATGCGGTACGGCAAGTGCGAATGTGCCAAAAACCTTAAGTTGCACAAACAGGTTTGCGGCCAATGTCTGCCCGAGCACAAGTCAAACGGAGTCACCCTCCGTAAGCCCACTCCCGCCCTGCCACCCAGCAAAGAAACGCAGGAAGTAGCAAAGCTCCTGCTTGATGCCAAGCTCATCCTCGTGAAAGAAAAACGTTACGCCTGCTGCAAGCGCGGTGGCTGCGACGAATGTACCTTCGAGGCCGATTGCCCCTGCGGCAAAGACCTCGCAGCCAAGGGCGAAAAGGGCGTTTGTGGCTCCTGTTACGACGCCTGGCACGCTGGTGAAGGCAGCTTCCGCAACATCGACGTAGCTGAAGTCAAGCTTGCTGAGATGCCCGGCATGACCATGCCC
>CANGVB010000360.1 GCA_947456995.1 Bryobacteraceae bacterium
ATCAGTTCGGCCGCAGCTTCCTGGCAGCACAGTTGCATCAGTGTATTCAGCTTGCCTGGGTCTTCACTCTTCAGCCCCGCAACATGCGGCTGCAAAGCCGCCGGCTGGATGTCGGGCACGCCGTCATAAACAACCCGGATGCGCTCGGCAGGCACCTGAGCTTTTTTGAGTTCTCGCCCTGCGGCCTGTGAGACGGCTAGATAGCCGGCAGCCCGCGCGTATTTTTTCTGCGAAGCCCAGGTTTGCTTTACCGGGAAGGCAACTCGCCGGGAAACGAAAAAAGGGCTTTGGCTGGCCAGCGCAGCAAGGGTGTGAGAATGCGAATCCTGCACATGCACAACGTCCTTGTTACGGCTGGCTGCGAGCATGCTTGTGAGGCCCACCTCTTTTGTCTCAAGACGCGTTTGGCCGCAAAGATCCCACAGCAAAGAGCCATGCCTTACCAAAAGAGTCACCTGATGGCCGTGCTCTCGCAGGCCCTCTGCGAGGTAGAGCGTCTGCCATTGGCCGCCCCGCATTTTCCATCCAGAATCAGCAAGCAGGATCTTCATCGCTGGGGTGCCATGTTCCTTGCTTTGGCATATTTGAGGAAGGTGTAGATGCCGGCCATGTAAGCGATGGCGAGGCCTTCAGGGCCATCAAGAAAACCTCTCTGAAGAATGTAGCTCTTAAAGAAAGTCCAGGCTGGATCGATGGCCATGTGCCGCCAGGTGATCGATCGCTTGTCGTCGATGAGTTGCTCTGCGGCAAGCGTTGTATAGCGATCCATCGTGCGCAAATGCTCGCTGAGGGAATCGCACGTGTAATGCAGCAGATTCGCGTCGAGATGTCCTACAGATCCATGCACGGCCACGCTTTCATGGACGTATTCGCCCTCCCATTTGGCCTTTCGACGATCAAATAATCTCACCTTGCGGTCTGGATACCAACCGGAATGCAGAATCCAGCGGCCCAGATACTGCGCCAGCCGGGGCATCGTGTAGCCGTCATACTGAGGGCCATTTTTCTTGAGATGCCAGATCTCGCCTTCCAGCGCTTCGCTCAGCGCCTCATCGGCATCAATGCTGAGCACCCAATCGTTCTCGCAGGCCTCGGAGGCAAAGTTCTTTTGGGCCGCATAGCCGCGCCAGTGGGTTTCAATTACCCGCGCGCCATGGTTTTGAGCCAGCTCTACAGTGCGGTCATTTGAGCCGCTGTCGATTACGACAATTTCGTCACAGCAACGCAAGCTCTCGATAGCGCGAGCGATCTTGAGTTCTTCGTTATGAGTGATGATGGCGGCCGAGATCTTCATCGACATTAATAGCGTAGCGGAGCAATCATGAAGCAGACTAGAAAAATCAGGGCAGCCAGAGCGGCAAAGCCCCGGCGCTGCCCGTTGAGAGGCGATTCATCGTAAATTTGCGGATGCCTTCTGCCCAGAAAGTACAATGCCACTGCCCAGCCCCACCAGGGCGGGTAGAAGTAGCCGAGCGGCACTAGCGTAGCGATCGCCACCAGTGAGATTTGTTTCGACCATTTGCCGGCCAGCGAATAAACGATGTGCCCGCCATCGAGCTGCCCGATGGGGAGCAGATTCAAGGCTGTTGCGAAAACTCCCACCCATGCGGCGCGTGCCATAGGATGCAGGTAAATCGAATCTGCGGGTATTCCAGGAAAGAAAAAGGCTTCGAAGAAGCGAATGATGAGGGGCGTGCCGAAGACAAGATCACCCTCCACTGCCGCCGGGGAAACATGACTCATCCACACTCCGAAAAACAGAAATGGCAGCAAAACCACCATGCCTGCCAGCGGCCCTGCAATTCCAACATCGAATAGCACGGTGCGGGAGTAGATGATCGAACGGATGCGGATGAATGCTCCGAAGGTTCCAATGAAGGTTGGGACAGGCAGGAAGTAAGGGAGCGTGCTGTCCAGTTGGTAGTACAGACAAGCAAAATAATGGCCGAGTTCGTGAGCCAGCAGGATCACAATCAGGGGGAGGGCAAAGGATAAACCTGCAAAGAGCGCGGCAGGGTTGAGAAAGGCATCGAAGAGTGCAAGGGCATCCGGCTCAAAACGAAAAGCTGGAAGATTGTTCTCAAAATTGTAGACCATGCGTGAGCCTGCGGCGCAGGTGGTCCAGAGGGTAATCAGTAACAGTGTGGCGGCAAGAAAGTATCTTGGACGCTGCTGCTCTTCGATAATCACTCGATTGGGTTAGAGCGTCTGCAGTTCTTTGCCGGGCTTGAAGCGAACGGCCTTGCCTGGGGGAATGGCTACTTCGTCGCCGGTGCGCGGGTTGCGACCGATACCGGTTTTGCGGGGGCGAACGTTGAAGATTCCGAAGCCACGAAGTTCGATCCGCTCGCCTTGGCCCAGTGCGCGCTTCATGCTTTCAAACACGGTTTCGACGGCCATTTCTGCCTTCGTTTTGGTGATGCCGGTTTTCGAAACCACTTCGTTGATGATGTCGAGCTTGATCATGGACTGAATTCCTTGGGAGACGAGAACTACTAGCTAAATTATTAAAAACAAGACCTTTACTATAGACTTTCAGCCCCACTCAAGTCAAGGGGCTTCAGTTTAAGGCCTCCGCTCCGCTATACTCTCACGATATGTTGCGACGCAATTTACTTCCTCTCGGTTTGAGCCCGCTTTGGGCGGCTTTTGCACAGTCGGTAAACCCGGCTGCGCCGCGCGATGAGCAGTTCTGGACGATGCTGCGCAAGCAGTTCCCTTTGCGTGAAGGACTTGTATATTTGAACGCAGCAAATGTGTGCCCGGCTTCACTGCCTGTGCTGGACCGCCACCAGCACTTTCTGCGTGACTTCGAAGCAGACCCAAGCTTCCAGAATCGTGCGAAGTTTGGACCCCTTCGTGAGAAAGTACGTGCCCGCGCAGCGCAGTTCTTTGGAGTTACTGCCGACGAGATTGCGTTTACTCGAAATACTTCTGAGGCGTCCAATACGATCGTCCATGGTCTCAATCTCAAGGCCGGTGACGAGGTTGTTCTGGTAGAAGACAACCACCCGTCGAATCTGGATTCCTGGAAGAATCATGCCAAGCGTCTGGGCCTGGTTCTAAAGATCGTTCCGGCAACACAGTTGATCGATTCCAGCGATGCCCTGGCAGAGAAGGTAGAAGGCGCCTTCGGGCCAAAGACAAAGGTGCTTGCTGTTACGCATGTGACCAGCAGCAGCGGCCTTGTTTACCCGGTGGCGAGGCTCTGCCGCGCAGCTCGCGAAAAAGGCATCTGGAGCCACGTGGATGGGGCTCAGAGCGGAGGCATGCTCCCCGTAGACCTTCGGCAGATTGGTTGCGATTCTTATGCCACCAGTTCGCACAAATGGTTGATGGGGCCGCTGGAGGCCGGTGTGCTTTTTGTTTCGAGCCCCCAGCAAAAGAACGTATGGCCATCGATTGTCAGTGTTGGCTACAGCGAAGACGGCAAGGGCGGAGCACGCTTTCTCGAAGCTTATGGCCAGCGCGATGATGCGCGTCTTGCCGCACTCGACGCTACTTTTGACTTCCTGATGATGGTGGGCATGCCCGCAGTGGAAGCGCGCATTCGCCAGTTGACCACTCGGCTCATGGATCAGTTGGCCAAGAACCCCAATGCCCAATTGCGAACCAATCGCAAAGAAGGTTTGTACTGCGGCGTGGTCAAGGTAGATCTGCCTTCAGTGCCGAACCTGCAGGTGCTCGACGCGAAACTCTATAAGGAGCAAGGCATGGCATTCAGTGTCACTCCTGCCGGGCCGCTGCGTGGCATCCGTGTTTCTCCGCACATCTACAACTCGCTCGAGCAGATGGATCAGGTGGCAGAAGCATTTCGCAAGGCATGAGTACGCTGTCTGAATTGCTGCTGGCTCCGGGAGTCTTCTCGCTAGGCTCCGCGGCTGTACTCGGAGCTGCGCACGCTCTGACTCCCGGCCACGGCAAGACCGTCGTCGCTGCCTATCTTGCCGGTACGCGTGGCTCGGCGTTTGACGCGTTGCGCCTCGGTACCATCGTTACCTTCACTCACACAGCCAGCGTATTTGTTTTGGGCGTGCTTGCTTATTACCTCACCGAGTCGGTGGATCTCCAGGCGCTGCATCCTTTGTTGAATAAGGCCAGTGGCTTGTTGATTGCCGGCATTGGTTGCTGGCTGCTCTACCAACGTTTGCGGCCAGCACAAAAAACAGAGGCCGTTTCATTCAGCGGCGGTAGCGATCATCCCCATGGCTTGTCAATCAAAGCCCTTGGGGTTTCTGGTGGGATCGTACCTTGCCCTGAAGCCTTATCGCTGCTCTTGTTATCGATGTCGCGTGGACAAAGTCTTTATGGCCTGGTCTTGCTATTGAGCTTCTCGATTGGCCTTGCGGTGGTACTGATCGGATTAGGGCTTGCTGCTGTACTCGTTGTCCCTTCCATGAATCGAATGAAGTCTCTCTCCATTACGATCCCAATCATGAGTGCGCTTGTCCTGATTGTGATGGGCATTGCTCTGCTGCTATGAAGTCGGTTGTCATTACCGGGGTGTCCACCGGGATTGGCCTGGCGACTGCGGATGCCGCCCTGCGTGCGGGCTTTGAGGTGTTCGGATCGGTCAGAACGGAGGCAGACGCGGCCAAGCTGCGAGCGCAGTTTCCGCAGAAATTTGTCCCTCTTGTTTTTGATGTTACCGATGAGCCGGCAATTGAGGCAGCCGCTAGGCTGGTGGAAGATGCACTGGGCGGCCGTCGGCTCGATGGCTTGATCAACAATGCAGGAGTGGCTGTCAGCGGGCCCTTGCTGCATCTGCCAGCAGAGAAGCTGCGGCATCAGTTTGATGTCAACCTGTTTGGAGTGATGGCTGTGACTCGTGCCTTTGCGCCGCTTCTTGGAGTGGATCCA
>CANGVB010000361.1 GCA_947456995.1 Bryobacteraceae bacterium
CCCGCCGCTGCGGGGTTCCGTTCTGTGTTGAGTGAGCCATCCTGATTGAGCGCAGCAGCAGCGCCCTGGCCGCTGCCATTCTGCGTATAGATGCCCGGCTTGGCGTTGGTGATTCGCAGCCGAAGAGGAATGCTCTGCAAACCAGCCCGCTCAAGAATCAATTCGACAGAGTCTTTGGATGCCGAGGCAAAAGGAACAATGATGCTCGACTGCGTTGGCGTCGTGTAGAGGATCGGGGAGGGGCCGCCATCGATCGAAGCGCGAATGCCATCGAGGTTCGATCCGAAGAGCGTGAGAATTTCACCTGCATCCATGGCTCCGGCCTGATAGCTGGCGGAATTCACCACTGCATCGAGCTGCGGCGCAAATGCAGGGCCGACGCTGATGGAATACCGGCGGCTGGTAGATCTTGTACCCGAGCGCACATCCACCAGAAATTCCCAGAAGCCGGCCGTGGTTGGCGTTCCTCCAATCGAGTTGGTACCCAGCACAAGCCCAGGCGGTAATTCGCCATCAAGCATCCTGAGTGCGGTTGCAGCAGGCAGCGAAAGGATAGGTTGCCGGTAGGCCCTGTTCTGGATTGCAGCAGGCAAATCGAGGGTGTCCAGCTCAAGCTCTGTTGCCGGAGCAACCACAGTGAGTCGGAAAGGAAGCCTCTGTGTAGGCGCTGCCCCAAGATCGACACGAAGTAGGAACAGGTACTCACCAGCAGCAAAGGGCGTGCCGCTCAGTGTCCCGTCGGGCTCCAGACGAAGCCCCAGCGGCAAACGGCTCGTGGGATCGATTGCGTATCGGCTTGCGCCAGCCAGTCCATCCCGTTGTGAATAACGCTGACCAGCCACGGCATTAGGAAATGCACGGGCAGCTTCGACGTTGAATGTATAGACTCTCTCCGCACTCGCACCCGAAGCGTCTGTCGCTCGCCAGCGCTGCGTAAAGGTTCCGCTGACTCTGGGTGTGCCAGTCACCTGGCCAGTGCTCGAAACACTCAAGCCGGCAGGAATCGAGCCCTCAAGCAGACTAAACCGAATTTCGCCTCTGGCCCCCAGACTGGGAATCTGACTGTTGAAGGGCAAGCCGATTCGAACCAAACTGGGCCAATCCACCAGCCTCAGAGGGCCGGAAGAGGCGGCAATCCGGATCGTGAAGGGCGCATCGACTGTTGTGCCTCCGCTAGTACCGCGAACCGTGAAAGTGAAGTCTCCAGCACTGGTTGGCGTCCCGCTTAAGGAGCCGTTCGGTAGCAACGAGAGCCCTGGCGGTAATTGCCCACCAAGGATTTGAAAGCTTGCATTTGCGGGGTTGCCGGCAAGCCGCAAGATGGTGGAATAGGTAAGTCCAACTTCACCACCCGGCAGCGAACTGGTCTCGAATCGAAGACTCGGCCCTTCGACGATCAAGCTGACCTCTCCATTTGCCGTGTTGTTGTTGGCATCAGTCACGCGGAAGCGCATGGTGAAGGAGCCAGCGGTGGTGGGCGTGCCGCTAATCAGGCCGTTGGCAAAACCCTGCAAGCCTGGAGGATAGGACCCACCGAGCAGCTCGAAGCGAAGAGGAGCCGCTCCTCCATTGGTTTGAATGGTCGACGAGTAACTAAGTCCAACGCTTGCCCTGGGCAATGCAGTTGTCAGGATCGCAAAGCGGTTGGCAATCACTGCCACTTGGAAATCACAAAGCCCGATTGTTACTGCGGTCGAGTCCCTGACAATGATGGTGAAAGGGTTAGAGGGATTTGCAGTCAATGGACGGCCAGAGATTTCCCCTGCCACTGACAGATCGAGTCCTGAAGGCAATCTTGTATTTTGATAGACAAAATAGCTATAGGGTGGAGCCCCACCCGAGGCTCGAAACTGATAGCTGTAAGGAACACCCACTTCCATTGAAGGAAGCGTATAGGGAGCGGCAATCTGGACAGCCAGATTCGGAAAACACTGTCCAAAGCTAACCGCCGAAAAGGTGATAGCTAAGATACCGAGCGAACAAATGCTGCGCACATGCTAAGGCTAGCAGCGATCCTGGTCGACTTAGTCATCCTCAACAGCCTCAAGACTCATGTCGCGATTGAGCCAGTCCGGGCGCTTGAGCACCTCGCGCGGCCGAGACCCATCGGGCGGCCCAATAATGCCTTCCTTCTGCATCCTGTCGAGCATACGCGCAGCCCGGCCATAGCCAAGCCGCAGACGGCGCTGGAGGATCGAAGTCGAAGCCTTGCCCATCTCGCAAACAACCTTCACGGCATCGCCGTACATCGGGTCTGCATCTCCCTCAAGACCCTCTTCATCGGGCTGATCTTCAGGATCATCGCTCGGCGGCGCCACAAGGAAGCTCTGATCGTATTCCGGCTTCGCCTGGCGCTTCCAGAATTCCACCACAGAATTGATTTCCTGCTCGCCTACATAGGCGCCATGAACGCGATGCAGGCGCGAAGAAGCAGGAGGCAGATACAGCATGTCACCCTTGCCCAGCAAATGCTCGGCACCCATGGTGTCAAGAATCGTACGGGAGTCTACGCGGGTCGTAACGCGGAAGCTGATACGGGCCGGGAAGTTCGCCTTGATCACACCAGTGATAACGTCCACCGAGGGGCGCTGTGTAGCAAGCACGAGGTGCATACCAACGGCGCGCGCCATCTGCGCGAGACGTGCCACAGAGGTTTCAACGTTATTCCGCTCCAGCATCATGAGGTCAGCGAGTTCGTCGATGATGATCAGGATGTAAGAAAGCGGCCGCATATCTTCTTCAAGCAGCGCTTCCGGATTCTCTTCATCAAAGAGGCTGCGAGGCTCATTGGCCATCTGCCGCATCTTGCGATTGAACTGTTCGATATTGCGCACGCCGCGCGAGGCCAGCAGCTTGTAGCGGCGCTCCATCTCGAGCACTGCGTTGCGCAAGGCGTTAGAAGCCTTCTTCGGATCCGTGATCACCGGCGTAAGCAGGTGAGGAATATCTTCGTAAATCCCAAGTTCTACGCGCTTGGGGTCGATCATGATCATGCGTACTTCGTCGGGAGTCGACTTGTAGAGCACGCTCATGATCATCGAGTTGAGCATTACCGACTTGCCCGAACCAGTGGAACCGGCTACCAGCAAGTGGGGCATCGTATCCATCGTGAAGATCTTGATACGGCCGTTGATATCCTTGCCGAGCGACATGGTGAGCCGCGAGGTGGCGCTTTGGAAGTCTTCGCCTTCCAGCACTTCGCGCAGCGCAATCACTTCGCTCTTCTTGTTCGGAACTTCAATGCCGATCGTCGGCTTGCCCGGGATTCGCTCAATCAGGATTGATTCAGCCTGCAGCCCCAGGCAGAGGTCTTCGGTAAGGTTCGTGATCTTCGAGTACTTGATGCCGGCCTCGGGCTTGAACTCAAAGGTGGTAACAACGGGGCCCGGGTTGATCTGCACCACGTTACCAAGCACGCCGAATTCTTCAAAGCGCTCCTTGATGCGGGATGCCGTATCGCGCAGCTCCTGGGAATCAAAAACACTGCGGGGTTGCGGCTCGTTGAGCATGCCCGTAGGCGGCAGCTTGTACGAAGTGGGGCCAAAAGCCTCTTTCACTTTTGCCTTTGCGGGAGCTACAGACTGCGGAGCAGGTGTGGGCTCAGAAGGCTCTGGGATTTCTTCGAGCGTCTTGATTGGGATGTAGTCTTCGCTGACAGCCACCTCAGGCTCGTCAGCAGCTTCAAAGGAGGAAGCAACCGTCTTGGTTTCCCAGGGCGGCAGATCTGCGCCTTCGTCTTCCGTGCGGCGGGGAGGCGTGCGGCGTTTCTGAACAATCGGTGGCACTTCATCTTCGTCCGCTTTGACAGGACGAGGCTTGGCTGGACGACGCTTGAAGAATTCAAACTTGGGCATCCGGAACTTGCGGAACACATTCACCACTGCCTGCAGCATGGCGGTAGGCACAGCCAGCCATTCCAGCAGAATTGCAACAGAGAAGGTTGAGATCAGATAGAGCGACACCACCAGAACAGTGGCCGTAAGCAGGGCGGCACCGGTGAAGTTCAGGTAGAAAACCAGCATGTCGGCAATCAACATGCCGAGCACACCACCAGCAGGAATGGAGCCGGAGAAGGCACGCGCGCCAGGTGCGAGCGAGAAACTGGTGCAGGCACCGAGTACAAACAGAAGCGCTCCGCCCACTTTGATGCCGGCAGCCTCAATAGGCTTCGATTGCATCCACTTCCAGGCGAGCAACAGGATCAGTGCCGGAATGACGAAGCTGGAGAGGCCGAAGAGCTGGAAGCAAACGTCGCTCAGGTGGGAGCCAAAGCGGCCCATCAGGTTGGAGGGTCGGACGACGCTCGTCGCGGTATTCCAGCTCGGATCGATAGCCGAGTAGGAGATCAGACTGAGCATGCTCGCCAAGCCTATGAATAAAAACACGAAGGCGAGCACCTCGTTGAGGCGCTTGTGTGTAGTTGGACCTAAAAGCTTCATCCGCGTGAACGGACAAATGCCAGAGCGATCACTATTATGCCAAAAATGATTCGATATGCAATGAAGGGGGTCAACCCGTGCTTGCGGATCACCTTGAGAAAGAAGGCGATAACGCCCAATCCGACGATGGCGCTACCGGCGATTCCAACGATAAACGGCATCAGCATGCCTTCGCTGAGGCCGTGTTTCGACAGGTCGTAGACCGACTTCAGGCCAGAGGCGGCAACGATTGGCGTCGACAGTAAAAATGAAAATCTGGCGGCAGCCGAGTGGGTAAGCCCGCGAAAAAGGCCAGTTGAAATCGTGATCCCACTGCGGGAAGTACCGGGGATCAGGGCCAATGCCTGAGAGATGCCGATCATGGAAGTATCCACCAGCGTGAGCTCGCCGATGTGCTTGAGGCGCTTGGTATA
>CANGVB010000362.1 GCA_947456995.1 Bryobacteraceae bacterium
ACTTCGGCCATGCACATCTTGATGTACTGTACGAGCTTGATGCGCGTGTCCAGTTCGAGCAACGGCGTGTACCAGCGGTAGAGCTCGATTGCTTCCTTCCAGCGCCCGGCCACACAATGCTCCCACAGCACGCGGTTCTCATCCGGGAAGGCATTTACCAATCCGGATACCCAACCCACCGCGCCCAACATCGCGCTTTCCACCACCAGATCATCGACGCCGCTGAAGAGAATGTAACGGTCTCCGACGGTGTTCTTGAGGTGTGTGATCCGTCGCGGGTCGCCTGCGGATTCTTTGATCGCAACCAGCGTTGGCTCATCGGCGAGTTCTACAAAACACTGTGGCGTCAGGTCGACAAAGTAGCTGGGTGGATTGTTGTAGACCATGATCGGCAGGCCGCTGGCGCGAGCCACAGACCGGAAGTGCGCCATCGCTTCTCGCTTGTCTGCCTTGTAGATCATCGCCGGCAGAACCATCATGCCGTCGATGCCGATCTTTTCGCAGTCACGGGCATAAGCGCATGCCGTGCGTGTCGTGTTCTCGGCGACACCCGACAACACAGGGATGCGGCCCTTCACTACAGGAAGCAGCTCGCGCAACACCATCAGCTTTTCTTCATAGCTGAGCGCTGTGTTTTCGCCGACGCTGCCAAGAAGGATCACTCCATGGATTCCACCGGCGATCATCTTCTCCAGATGTGCGGCTGTTGCTTCGATATCGATGCTTTCGTCTTCTCGAAATTGCGTCGTTAGTGCGGGGTAAACCCCCTGCCAATTCACGTTCATTAGAATCTCCATTTGGCGACAAAGTTTTTGTCGAGTTTTGTCTGTGTCAGGCTGGCGCGCACCATCTCAATCGGAAGCGCGTTCCCCTTAAGAATGTGGTCGTGAAACGCCTTCGGCGTCATCTTGCCACTCGTGACAAGGTCACGATAAAGGCTTCGTATCTGAAGCCCGCCAAGCATGTATGCAGCTTGATAGAGCGGAGGATAGGTACCCTCAAAGCTGCGGCGCACTTCGGCTGCGGCGTTCTCTCGCTCGTGGCCAACGCGGTCGACCAGGAAGTCGACACACTCTTGCGCCTTCATCTGGCCCAGGTGAAACTTGAGCGAGAAAATGATCCGGGCACACCGGTGCATGCGCCAGAAGAGCATCCCAACTTTGTCCTCTGCGTTGCGGGCAAACTTCAAGTCCCAGAGCAGCATCTCCCACCACAGCGCCCAGCCTTCGCGCCAGAACGGCGTCTCAAAAACGGCTCGATAGGGCCGGTGGCGTTGATTGTAGAAGCGCTGCAGGTTATGGCCGGGGATCAACTCGTGATGTACCACCGCACGAGAGAAATGTTCGTTGTTGCCACGCATGCTCATCAGCTTCTCTTCGTGAGTCATCGTGTCTGTCGGGTAGCTGATGATGATGCTCTCACCACCAAGAAAGAATGGATTGATCCGCTGCCGCTCGGGCGACATCATCAGCACACGCCAGGAATCGCGAGCCAGTTGCGGGACTGTAACCAGGTTGCGGCTCGTGACAAACTCAATGGCCTCGGTCACCATATCCAGAATCATCTTCGGCTGCCCACCCGGGTTGGGATGAAGGTTCTTCACCCGTTCAACTGCGGCCTTGGTGTCCTCGCCAAGCCCCATTTCTTTGGAAGCCTTTCGAAGCTCCGCCTCGCACCAGGCAAACTCGCGGTCAGCGATTTCGATCAGCTCTTCAGGCGTGTAGGCGATCATGTCGGCGCGGAGATCGCTCAGCAGAGCTTCACGGCCAATCGGGTCACCGATAATCGTGTCTCGATCGTCCTTCTTCAGGCCGGCACCACGCTCGCGCAAGGTTGTCGCATACTCCGTCAGAGACTTAAGAAGTTTCGTTGCCGGGTCTTTCACCCACCACTCAAATACCGGATCATAGCCCTCATAAAAAGCGAACCATTTCTTGAGGCTAGCCTCCATATCGAGTACAAGGCGATGCGCCCGCAATGCTACCGTTTGGCTTTGTTTTGGAGTGTCGGGTTTCTTGAGCCAGAGATCCAGTTCTTTAAGCTGCTTGGCAACGTTTACCAGGATGCCGGCCGCTTCTCGCCCATCGATCGCGTCAACTCGCTGGCGAATTTCCTCAAGCCTCCAAAGGCTCGGGGCGAACGATAGCAGCGGCTGCATTTCCCGCCAGCGGGATTCGTCCAAATCGAGCAGCGCAAGAGCGCGCTGGTTGGTGTTGCGCAGCATCAACCAGTCAATCCGGCCTTCCACGTCATAGCTGTCGAAAGGCAACTGTTCAATGCTCTTGAGCCAAACCTGGTGAAACTCGCGCAACACTGCAATGCGCGTGCTGGCGTAAGTCAGCGGATAGAAAGCGTCGATGGCTCGCAAGTCGGCGCGGTAGCGGTCGATCAATTCTGGCAAAGCAGATGGCATCGTCTCCAGTACGTAAGGGGCACGCTTGGGGCGCTCTGCTAAGGCTGTTGCAGTCGCAAGCAGTGTAAGAATCGAGCGCCTGGTCCAAGGCAAGCTGCACTGCGATACGATTAACGGCATGAAAACCAGATTACTACTGCTGGCCATTGTGGCGGGATGCCAAATGTTTGCAGCTACGCCTGAAGAGGACCTCAAAGCAACCATCGAGAAGTGGAAGACCGCCGTCGTCAAGAAGGACAAGGCGACGATCGAAAAGCACACCTCACCCAACGTCACCTATTCACACTCCAACGCGCTGATGGAAAATCGCGATCAGATGATGGCGGCATTCCTCTCCCCAGACATGGTCTACAAGTCCATGGATATGAGCGAGACCACCTACCGCATGTTTGGCAACGTTGGTATTGTGCAAACCAAGATGATGGTGAACAATGCCCAGAAGGGTGTTCCGAAGACCACTCCGCTCAGCGTTCTGATGGTGTGGGTAAAGGATAAAGGCGTCTGGCAGTTGACCGCCCGGCAGACCACCCGCCTTCCATAGAACTCGATAAAATAGGGTTGCCATGACACGTAGACATTTACTCTTAGCTGGCGCGGCAACCCCACTGCTTGCCCAAAAAACAGAGGCTGAACTGATTCAGAAGATCCGAAAAGAGCTTCTGATGCTGCCATATTACGGGTGCTTCGACTACCTCACCTTCAAACTCGAAGACACCAAAGTCACCTTGGGTGGTTACGCCATGCGCCCCACTCTCAAGGATGACGCCGAGCGCACTTTGAAGTCGATCGAGCGCATCTCGAAGGTGGAAAACGAAATTGAGGTGCTGCCACTTTCACCCAACGACGACCAGATTCGCTGGGCTGTGTTTCGGGCGATCTATCGTGATCCGGCATTATCCCGTTACGCGCCCGGTGGCGGTCTCTACGGTGGCCCCATCAGTCGAAGACGAGGCGGTGCCTTCTTCGGCGGGCCCTTCGAACGCTGGAACATGCCAGCCGGCACTCTTGAGCCATTGGGCTCCTTTCCGATCCATATCATCGTCAAAGAAGGCAACGTGATCCTGGTTGGAATCGTCGACAATAAGCCCGATTCTGACCGCGCCAACATCCTCGCCAATGGAGTTTCAGGTGTCTTTGGTGTGAAGAATTTGCTCGCTGTCGAAAAGGGGAAGTAGCTCTCAGTCCAGCCACACCGCAACGATCGTGACCCACAAGAGTTGCGCCGTCAGCAAGTGCGAGATCTGCATCCAGCCCGGTGCGGCAAGCCAGATGTTGCCTACCCCCAACGCAACCTGAATCAACACCAGCCCCATACCCGCTAACGCCCAATTGCTCTGACGGCGGCGTTGGAAGTAACTGAGTACACCAAAAACAATGGTTGCCGTGATGGCAGCGATCACCGGATGCACCACTCGCAATCGAATCAAAAAGTGCTGACCGGGTGATACGTCCTCCTGGATTTTGGCAATCAGTTCAGGCCCCATGGCAGGCTTTATGGGAAAGATCGTATCGCCCAGAGCCGTTACTGCGCCGGTTGCGTTCGTAATTACCAACACTGCCATCACCAGCCAGATCAACCCTCCGGCGTAGGCATTCCGGTATCGTGTCCCCCCCAGTTTCACTGCCATTCCAACAGCGCAGAGCATGAGCAGCATCGTATTCACCAGGTGCAGCGAGATCACTACCGCCCGGCTCATTGAGGCGTCGTTTTCAACCAGTTCCTTCTTCACCAGCACCGCGCCGATAAAGCCCTCTACCAGAAGAAAGAAAAACATCGCTGCCGCCCACGCCAATGCCGGAGACTTCTTCCGCCAGGTCCAAATCAGAAAAGCAATTCCCATCAGCCCGGATAGGCCGCTGGTGATGCGGTGCGTGAACTCGATGATCGTTTTGACGCTCGGCTCAACCGGAATCACCACTCCCTGACACGTTGGCCAATGGTTCCCGCAGCCAGCGCCAGATCCTGAGATACGCACCCACGCCCCAAAGAGGATGACGAAAATCAGATATCCAACAAAGGCCCAAGCCAGCTTCTGCATACCTATAGGATAAGTTGCCGAGGGCTTCGGAATCACTTTATCTGAGCTGCACCAGCTTCAACTGCCCACAGGCCGCGTAAATGTCGCGGCCGCGCGGCTTGCGCACATAACAGTGGAAGGCCTTCATGATGATGCGCTGGAATCGATCAACGCGCTCATCCGTTGGCGTTTGGTAAGGAATACCCGGCCCCGGGTTCAGCGGGATCAGATTCACTTTATAGCTGAGGCCCTGAAGCAGTGCAACCACACGCTCGGCATCGGCATCGCTGTCGTTTACCCCACCCAGCAGCACGTACTCAAAGAAGATGTGCTCTTTCGGCTTGAGCGGAAACTTGCGGCAAGTTTCAAGCAAGTCTGCGAGATGCCACTTTTTCGTGATTGGCATGATC
>CANGVB010000363.1 GCA_947456995.1 Bryobacteraceae bacterium
GCTTCCCCGCCGACACCTGCCGCTCAAACACCGTCGTATGGCACTGCCGGCAAACACCGTTGTAGTGGGTTGCCGCCTCCTCTCCCCGTGGCGCCTTATGAGGGTTGTGACAGGTCGTACAAGTCATCGTGGTCTTGTTAAAGCAGGCCGACTTCCGCAAGCGATAAGCAGAACTCACAATCTCAAACTTCTCCTCATGCCCACTCCCTGGCGCATGATCAAAATTCAACAGAAACCCGGCTAGCGGCTGCCCCGGCTCAAACGAAAACGGCCCGCGATCATATCGTAACAGCGCATTCGGCAATGAAAAACTAGTCGACTCCAGATGGCACGCCATACACACATCCATCTGCCGCTCCCGGCTCAGCCGCCCCGGATTCACAATCGTCTCCCGCGTCGCCTTCTTGACATGCCCTTCCCCAGGCCCATGACACCGCGCACAGTCAATCCCCAGCGGCAACTCACCCGGATACACCGATTCCGCAAACGCCTTCCCCCTGCCCGCCGGAATCTTCGGATAAGCATTGTGGCAGAACATGCAGTCATAACTAATCTGCCTGCGAAACCCATCATGATCCGGACGGTCATAGCCCGGATTCATCGCAAAGAAGCCCCCCTTCTCGGCATACCAACCCAGCGGAAGCTCGATCAACTTGTCCTGCGGCGTACGATGCAGAAACGTACGCGCACTGTTGCCAGAACCCATCACATAATCAATCACCTTCTCCAGCACATTCACTTCGCCCCCCGCTGCATCCACCTGATGCCGCCTCTGAAAGAACTGCCCTCCGCGTTCCACAACACTGAAGTGGCTGCCCGAAGGCGCATGATAGTAAGCCCCTGTCCCAACCGTGGCCGCCGACGGCATCGAGAACGATCGCCCCATCCCGGTCCTCTTGTAGCTCTCCGAGATCTCCCGGTGGCACTCTGCGCAAGGCTGTCCAAAGGCCTGCGGCACAAAGCACACCAACGCAAAAATTAATTCCCACATAATCTTCATGTGATAGGATTTCTCGACAACCAAGAGGAATTCTCCATGATCTCAAAACGTCTAGCGCTTATCTTATCCGCGTTCGCTCTCTCGGCCTTCGGCCAGAGCGGCGCCGGCAGCATTCAGGGAACAGTAACGGACTCATCCTCCGCCCCCATCCCCACCTGCACGATCCAGGTGCTCAATCAGGCAACCGGAGTTTCCACCGAAGGTGTCTGTGGTGCCAATGGCTTCTATTCCGCCAGAGGCTTGTTTGCTGGAACCTACCGCCTCACCGTGGCCTCGGCCGGCATGAAGAAGCACGAAGCCAACCTCACTCTCCAAAATGGTCAGGTCATGGTCTACGACCTTCAACTCACCGTCGGTGACGTAAGCGAAAAGGTCACCGTCAGCGGCGAGACGATCCAGCTCGCCACCTACGACAGCGGAACCGTCAACACCCAACTCGACGCCGCCCGCATCAGCCAGCTTCCCCAGAACGGCCGCAACGTCCTAGGCCTCGCGCAAAACACCGTCCCCGGCCTCGAAGCTGGCGGCACCCGCGCCAACGGCTTGATGGGCGAAGCCATGGAATACTCCCTCGACGGCGCTCCGCAAACCAACCGCAACTTCGGCTCCCCCGCCAACACCGCCCAGGCGATTCTGCCCGACCCGGATTCGGTCCAGGAAGTCCGCTTCGAAACACTCAATTCCAGCGCCCAGTTCGCCACCCCAGCCACCGTCCTTCTCACCACCAAGTCCGGCACCAACCAGATCCACGGCTCGATGTTCGAAACCGCCCGCAACAACTACTTCGGCATCGCTCGAGCGCGGCAGGATCCCTCAAACTTCAAGGCACCCCAGTTGATCCGCAATGAGTTCGGCCTCAACATTGGCGGCCCGATCTTCGCGCCGAAGCTTTACGACGGTCGCAACCGCTCCTTCTTCTTCGTCGCCTTCGAGCGCTTCTCTCTCCGCTCCAGCCAGCAGCAGCTCATGCGCGTACCCACTATGGCCATGCGCGGCGGCGACTTCAGCGGCCTCGTCAACGGCGCCAACCAGCTCCAGGTTCTCTACGATCCCAACTCAACCCAAAGCCGCGCCAACAACTACGTCCGCACCCCCTTCGCCGGAAACGTAATCCCCCTGGCCCGCATCAGCCCCCTCGCCAGAACCCTCTACGCCGCCACCCCCACTCCCACCTCCGGCGACAATCCGATGATCAACTTCAATCTCACCGGGCAAAACCCCACCCAACAGACAGTGCCGAATTATTCCACACGTCTCGACCACGTCTTCAACGACAAAAACCGCGGCTACTTCCGCTTCACCGAAATCGACCAGCAACAGCAAGCCCTGCGAAACTTCCCCTCCGCCTCGCCAGCCAACATCCAGAGCAGCGACTTGCCCGAGGGTGCCACCGGCTACCAGCGCATCCCGGTTCAAACCATCAGCGGTGCCATGGGGTACAACAAAACCTTCTCGCCCACCCTCTTCTCTGAAACCGTCTTCAGCATGCAGTGGCAGCGCATGTACGTAGAAGGCAACCCCGCCTCCATGCAGAACTACGAGAAGCAGTTCGGCCTGCCCAACAACTTCTCCCAGATCGGCTTCCCTGCCATCGGCGCAAACCTCTTCATGCCCTACGGCGGCTCCCAGTGGTTCTACGGCATGAGCCAGCGAATCATAACCCTCGACGAAAACTTCAACAAAATCCTCGGCAAGCACCAGTTGGCCTTCGGCGGCCGAGTCCGCCATGAAAAGTTCGGCTACCTCTCCGACCGCTCACCAAACACCATCGCCTATACCAATCTGGCCACGGCCATCTACAACCCCGCAACGGGAGCGAATTTCCAGGCTTTGCCCAACACCGGCTATCAGGACGCAGACTTCTTCCTCGGTGCCGCCTCCAGCTTTAGCCAGAACCGCAACGCTCCCTACAACGATTCCTCGCTCATCGAATACGACGGCTACATTCAGGACAACTGGAAGATCAGCCCGAGCCTTACCCTCAACGCGGGAGTCCGCTGGGAAGCCCATCCCGCTCCCGGTGTGAAAAACGACTACCTCGTCTTTTTCGACCCCAAAAACAACGCAATCTCCACGCCGCGCAACATGGATTACTACCTGCAGCAAGGTCTCACCAGCCAGGCCCTGCTCACCAACCTCCGCGACCTCGGCGTCAAGTTCCAGACCCTCAAAGAAGCGGGCCTCGGCAAGGCCGGCATCAAGGGCTACAACGCCAACATTCTCCCTCGCTTCGGCTTCGCCTGGGTTCCGAGCTTCGGCCTCAACCGTACCGTCATCCGCGGCGGTTACGGCGAATACATTTATCCTGTCCCGGTCCGCAACTCGATCCGTTATCTCACCGCCAGCTACCCCTTCACCGCTGGCTATTCCATGAACTACAACGCCGCCGCACAGGCCCCAGACGGTCTGCCGAATGGGCTCTTGCGCGGTCCCCTCAGCGTGGTCACCGGCGTCAACACCCAGAACGTCGTCGACACCAACACCACCACGGCCCTTCTGCCCGGCATCAGCCCCGGCACGATTCTCGCATCCGATTATCCGCCCGCCAAAGTACGTGAGGCCAACTTCACCATCGAGCAGCCCTTCCAGGACGGCTCGGTCTTGCGCACCTCCTACGTCTACACCGCCGGCACCAACCTCGATCAGAACTTCCTCTTCAACAATGCCCCCTCAACCTACGTTTGGCAGGCAGCCACCGGTACAATTCCGCCGGTAGGCCGCTTCGCAGGCACGGCAACGCGGCCTTACGATCAAACCACCTGGGGCGGCATCACCCAATCGACAAAGTTCGGTTTCTCCAACAACACCGCCTTGCAGGTCAACTACCAGCGTCCCTATCGCAAGGGCGTCGGCTTCCAGATCTTCTATGTCTTCTCACGGGCCTTCCGCGTCGGCGGCAACACCTTCCGCGACAACACACTCTTCCCGGCATCCAACTTTGCCGCTGGCACTATCCCGCAGGGAATGGATGTTGGCACCCCTCTTGAGCCAAGCCGCGAATTCAATCGCTGGCAGAATTACCGCATGGATACTGCCATCCCGGTCCACCGCATCAGCTTCAACGGCATTGTCGATGTACCCTTCGGCAAAGGTCGCCGTTTCGCAGGCAATTCCAACCGCTTCGTCAATGCAGTGGTCGGCGGCTGGCAGATGGCCTTTGTCGGCACAGTCGTGTCGCAGGCATTCCAGGTGGGCACTGGCAACTTCGGCGAAACCAATCCCATCACCCTTTACAAGCGGGAGAAGGCAATCCAGGATTGCCGCAGCGGTGTTTGCCGCGACGGCTTCCTCTGGTTCAACGGCTACATCCCGCCAAACGTAGTAAACGCAGCATCCCGCGGAGTAACGGGTCTGCCCGACGACTACAAGCCCTACCTCGCCCCGATCAACAACACGCCCGGCACGGCCCAGTTCGGCACAAACAACGTAAACCAGACGCTCCGCAACGGTCAGGTAGTATTGACAGGCTTCTCGCCCGGCCCATCAGGCATTCAGCCCTTCAATGCAATGGTCCTGCAAGGGCCAAAGAACTTCCAGTCCGATATCTCTCTGTATAAGGAGTTCACCATTACCGAGCGCTGGCGCCTACGGTTTAACGTGGACGCCTTCAATGCATTCAACATCCAGGGCCTGCTCAACCCGGACGCCGGCACCGGCATCCAGTTGATGCAGTCCTCCTACTGGCGTCCCCGCCAGGTACAGTTCACCGGGCGCTTGAGCTTCTAGCTCCAAGCCGCTCCGCGCCAACCCCCCGCGTAAGCGTGGGGATTCCAAATGCTGGAGGGGGGCTGTCAGCCTCCCCTCCACACGCCCGTCCCGCCAATCCTGTCGCCCCCCC
>CANGVB010000364.1 GCA_947456995.1 Bryobacteraceae bacterium
AGGTGGACGAGGGCTTTCATCTTCATGCGCCGCT
This sequence comes from Bryobacteraceae bacterium, assembly GCA_947456995.1. Classification (GTDB taxonomy): domain Bacteria; phylum Acidobacteriota; class Terriglobia; order Bryobacterales; family Bryobacteraceae; genus Bryobacter. The sequence continues at coordinate 35 of CANGVB010000364.1, forward strand.
GGATGCGGTGATCCGGTTTGGAAATCCGAATATGGAGCGTAGTGTGCCGGTGAAGCTGCGGGCCCATTTGACTGAGGTGGGTACGCTGGAGATTTTTGCCGATAGCAAGGTGAGTGAGCATTCGTGGCGCTTGCAGTTTGAATTGCGGCGGGCGAGTGCAAAGAGTGTTGTGGCACGGCCGATGGCTACGGTGAATGATGAGGCTCTCGAGCGGGCTTGTGCGCTGGTGCGGCAGACGTTTACTGGTGAGTTCTCGTTGTTGCCTGAGGAGTTGCCGCAGAAGCTGGAACAGACGTTATCGCTGGGGCGGAATTCCTGGCCGCTGGGGGCGATTCGTAAGCTGGCTGATGTGTTCCTCGAGTGTGCCGAGGGGCGCAAGAAGTCTGCAGCGCATGAGATTCGCTGGCTGAATCTGGCGGGATTGTGTTTGCGGCCGGGCTTTGGTGCGCCGGGGGATGATTTGCGGATTGAGCAGGCGCGTCGTGTGTTTGCTGGTGGGTTGGTGTTTGGCAATCAGGCGCAGAATGAGATCGACTGGTGGATCTTCTCGGGCCGTATCTCTGGTGGACTGAATCGTAATCAGCAGCAGGATTTGTATCAACGTTTGTCTGGGGCTTTGATCCCGAAGGGGGCCAAGCCGAAGCGGATGAACCCTTCGCTATCGCGTGAGATGTGGCGTTGTGCGAGTTCGCTTGAGCTGTTGCCTGTGGGTGTGAAGACGGAGTTGGGAAATGGTTTGCTGAAGCGGATCCGGGCCAAGGATTACTCGGCTAGCGAGATGTGGTGTCTGGGGCGGCTGGGGTCGCGTAAGTTGCTCTACGGGCCGAATAATCTGGTGGTGCCGGTGACTACGATGACTCGCTGGATTGATCAGGTGTTGGCCTTGCCCGATGCGGCTGAGGCGATTGCGGCGATGGCCCGGCAGACGGGTGATGCATCGCGCGATGTGCCGGCGCAGACGCTGGATCTGGTGGAGAAGGCTTTTGCCAAGCATCCGAAGCGGGATCAGTTGATGGCGATGGTGCAGGGCGAGGGCCAGGATGAGCTGGCTGCGCTGGGCCGTGTCTTTGGTGAGGAGTTGCCGAGCGGGCTGGTAATCGCGTGAGCGAGCGCGGGGTTATCGACTGGATTCGCAAACATGCGCCGAGCTTTGGCTCGGGCGTAAGAGTTGGAATCGGGGATGACTGCGCGGTGTACCGGCCGGTGGCGGGCGAGGAGTTGGTGTTTACCACCGACTTCACGATTGAAGGCCGGCACTTTACGCTGGGGGATTATTCGCCGCGCGATGTTGGGTACAAGGCGCTGGCGCGGGGATTGAGTGATATTGCGGCGATGGGGGCAGAGCCGCGCTTTGCGCTGGTGTCGCTGGCGGTGCCGGACGAGACTTTTGTGAAGCCGTTCTTTGGGGGCTTGTTTGGGTTGGCTCGCAAGTATGGGGTGACGGTGGCGGGTGGCGACTTGTCTCGCAGTGAGAAGGTGCATGTGGACATCGTGGTTTGTGGAACTGTGCCGAAAGGTAAGGCGTTGTTGCGGAGCGGGGCGAAGCCTGGGGACTGGCTTTATGTGACTGGGCCGCTGGGGGTTTGGAAGAAGCGGCCGAAGCCTCGGCTGGATCTGGTGGAGGTTGTGCGGCGGGAGGCTCATGCGGCGATGGACATCACTGATGGCTTGTCGATGGATCTCGATCGTCTGCTGATTGCATCGGGCGTAACTTGCGAGATTACGGCTGCGCCGCCGGTATGCCGTGGGGCGACGCTTGAGGATGCATGGCATCGGGGTGAGGATTATGAGCTGCTGATTGCGAGCCCGAAGCGGCTTGGTAAGCCGTTTCATGAGATCGGTTTGGTGTGTGCGGGGAGGCCTGGGTCGCCGGTGCCGCCCAAGGGCTGGGATCACTTTCGATAAGCTAATGCTTGATGAACGTCGAGAAGATTGCCTACGGCGGCTGGCCGAATTGCTACCGGATTTCTAACGGTACTGTAGAACTGATTTTGACCTCGGATGTGGGGCCTCGCATTATCCGTTACGGGTTTGTGGGCGGACAGAATCTGTTCAAAGAGTTTGATGAGCAGATGGGCAAGACGGGGGAAAGCACCTGGCAGATTCGCGGCGGGCACCGCTTGTGGATCGGGCCTGAGGATGGCAAGTATACCTATGGCCTGGACAATGCGCCTGTAACGGTTGAAGTGTTGGGGGATTTGGTGCGGGCGACGCAGCCGGTGGAGCCTGAGACTGGCTTGCAGAAGGTGATGGATATCTATTTGGCGGCGAGTGGGTCTGAGGTGCGAGTGGTGCACCGGGTGACGAACCGGAATCTGATGTCGGTTGAATTTGCTCCGTGGGCCCCTTCTGTGATGGCGCAGGGTGGGGTGGGGATTACAGGGTTTCCGCCGCGTGGGACGCATCCGGAGATGCTTGCACCAACGAATCCGCTGGTGATGTGGGCTTATACCGATTTGAGTGACGCGCGCTGGATTTTCATGAAGAAGTATCTGGGGTTGCGGCAGGACCGGAAGGCGGTTGCTCCGCAGAAGGTAGGACTTTTCAATCCGCATACCTTCGGCGCGTATCTACTGAATGACGAGCTTTTCCTGAAGCAGTACCATGCCGAGCCGGACAAGGTGTATCCGGAGTATTTCTGCAGCTTCCAGACCTTTACGAACGCTGATTTTCTGGAGCTGGAGACCTTTGGGCCGATTGTGAAACTGTTGCCGGATCAGGACGTCGAACTTGTTGAGAACTGGAGTTTGCATAAAGACGTGCAGATCAAGCAATGGCGCGATGAAGATGTCGACGCGGTGCTGCTGCCGCTCTTAAAATAAAACCAATGAAGCATCTACTGATTGCCGCACTGTTTTGCTCGACGATTGCCTTTGGGCAGTACAAGCTGGAGAAGGCCGGGGCTGCGCCTGCGGCTGCCGATCTTGTCGCGAAAGAAGGCGCGAAGGTTCTGGATGGTTCGGGCAAGGTGATCTGCGAGTTGTGGTTGCGGAGCCCGATTCCTACGGGGGCAAAGTCTGACCAGCAGGCGATTACGCTGCCTGAGGTGGAGCACGGGACTTTTATGGGGATCATTCAGTTCTCGATGAAGTATTCCGATCGTCGCGGGCAGACGGTGATGCCGGGTGTTTATACGATGCGATATAGCTACTTTCCGCAGAATGGGGATCATCAGGGGGCTGCGCCACAGCGGGACTTTTTGCTGTTGACCCCGATTGCCGTGGATAAGGATCTGGCGGCGAAGCCGGTATTTGCGGATTTGATGGAGATGAGCCGGAAGGCGAGCGGGACGCCGCATCCTTCGGTGTTTAGCTTCTGGAAGGAAGAGGAGAGCTTTGAGCCCGGGTTGAAGCTGCTTGGGGAGCATGACTGGGTGCTCTATACGAATATGGGCGGGATCAAGCTGGGGATTATTTTGGTGGGCAAGGCTGAAGGGTAAGTTCTCTCAGGATCTTGTTTGAGGTTATGGCTCGAATGGACTGGCGGTAGCATGGCCGTTCTTGCCCGACCAGTTCCTGGGCCCCTCCACCCTAAAAGGGTGCAAGTTGTTGTATTATTTGAACTTGCGTCCTAACGTTTTCAAAACTCTGGTGCTGCTATGCGCCCTGTGCAGCTTTGTGCTGAACGGCGCTGTCGCCAAAAAGCCGGTAAAGAAGAAAACTGTCGCCCGTAAGGTGGTGCGCAAGCCCGTTGTGCGCAAGAAGGTTGTGGCGAAATCGAAGCGACGGACGGTTGCGGCTGCTCCCAATGGCCCTCTCAAATTCGTTACCGAGCCAGTGAATTCAGAACTGAAGGCTTGTACCTCGCAACCCACTGGGCTTTGTCTGAATTGCGCTGAACAAGCGCTCTCAACCGCCCATGCCTTTACCGGGTTGCGCTATCGCAAGGGTGGGTCTGACCCGAATGTGGGCTTCGATTGCAGCGGCTTTGTGCAGCATGTCTTTGCCAATTCGTGCAGTTTGCATTTGCCAAGGTCGGCGCAAGAACAGTTTGCGTTGGGGCAGGAAGTGGCTCGCGATGAGCTGCAGCGGGGGGATCTGGTCTTCTTCAGAAGCCGCCAGGGTTGGCATGTGGGCATCTATACCGGCGACGATCACTTCATTCATTCGCCCAATCGCAAAGACTCGATTCGAGTGTCGGCGCTTGAGACTCCGTTCTGGAAACGCTCCTACAAAGGGGCTCGACGCTTGTCTACCGAGATACAGCCGCCGGTGGTGAGCGAAAGTTTGGGATCCAACGAAGTGCGGCCTTAGCCTTTCGCTATTCTTAAATAGTTGATGAAAATTGTAGTAGTGCTATCAGCCTGTGCCTTGTTCGCGCAGGAAAAACAGAGTGTTGTTGTGACTGGGGCTTATGAGCCGATTCCGCTGGAGGAATCTGAGCGTGCGGTGAGGGCGATTGCGGCGCGGCCGCTGATTCCCTTGAGTGCATCTGTCGTCGACTTTTTGCACCTGGACCCCTCTCTCGACTTGCGGGGGCGGGCACCTAATGGGGTGCAAAGCGGATTGTCGATTCGCGGTGGGAGTTTTGGGCAGACCCTTGTGTTGTGGAATGGCTTCCGGCTCAATAGTGTTCAAACCTCGAATCTGAGTATGGATTTGCCGATTCCTCTGGAGGCGATCTCGCAGGTGGAGGTGCTGAAGGGGTCCGGGTCTACGCTCTATGGGTCAGACGCAACTGCGGGTGTTTTGAATGTGATCACCACTGTCCCCGAAACCACTGAGGTGAAGCTGCGGGCGGGGCTTGGGAATTTTGGGACGCAGCAGCAACATGCGTCTGTGGCCTTTC